>DUTX01000115.1 GCA_012841865.1 Acholeplasmataceae bacterium
AAAACTTCTGATATTCTAAGTCCAGTATTAGCTATTACTGTTACTATGGCATAGTTGCGGAATGATTCCTTATCTTTGATTTTATTGATAAATCTGATAGCTTCTTTAATAGTTACATTAGTAGGAGATGTTAATTGTTGTTGAATTTTAATGTAGTCCTGAGAAAGTATTGTTAAGCTATCTTGTTTATTAATTGCTATCAAAAATTCATTAAATGATTTTAAGGATGATAATACACGATTGATTGATTTAGCATTGATATTTTTTGTGTTTTGTAAATAGTTTTTGTAGGATAAAATTTGATCTCTTTGTAAAGTAGTAGGTTGAGTGTTGTAGTGTTGAAAGTATTTGGATATATCCTTTGTGTACTCCTGAATTGTTTTTGGTGATTTGGATAGTTGAGTTAGGTAATTTTGATATTGGGATAGTAGGTTGTTATTAGATTGATTTGTAATTGTATTCATATTTATTTCCTCCTTGGAATTTTAATTTTATATTATTAGTTTATTCTTGGTGAATGGAATTTATGCTTAAAGTTATGCTTTGAAATTATATGTGATTTGTTTTGTGTCTAATCTAATAATACAAGATAATATATTGAATGTCAAATATTATTTATAATTATTTTAGTATTTTAATTGAAATTTTGATTTGAGATTGATTTGAGATTGAGAGTTACTTGGGAATTGAAATTTATAGTTTAGGACTTTGCCAATAGATTAAATCAGATTAAATCAAACTTATGAGTAAATTGAGTTAAATAGTATATTTTCATGGTCGATAAGTGGTGTTTTTAGATGAAAAAGTAAGTCTCGTAAAATAGGGTTATTTAATGGTTATTTAGTGTGAGTTTAATAGGAATTTAGTGGGTAGTTTGATGTGTAAATTGGTTTGGTATGTAAAGGTATAAGTGTTGATTTATAAGGGTTTGTGGGGGTGTAAATATGTGATTAAGTCGTGTTATTTATAGGTAGTTATTAGTGGTAAGTAGTGTGATGGTAATGTGATTTGTGTGGATTTGTTAAAGTAGGGGGAGGTAGATTGGTGTTGGGTGGGATGTTGTGAAATGTAGATGGGGAGTGGGTTTAGTCGAGATGGGTACGATGTGGAATTTGGGTGGATTTAATGGATTCGCATCAAAAATTAAAATGGATATGTGGATTGAACAGCTATGTGTTTACCAGCATTTGGAAATGGTTTTTTGTTTGTAAACCATGCCCCGGGTGTATGGTTGACTAACTATCTCTAATTAATTAATAAACAATAAAAGCATTGTAATCCTTGACTAGCAAGGGATTGAAGCACTTTAAATAATGCAAGCTAATAGTTATTAGCTAGTATTGTTAAGGGAATGAGAGAGTTTAGCAGCAGGATCAAGCTGGGAGAATATAGTTAACCAGGTTAACTATTAATGTAGTTTATAGTTAACTATGTATATACATTTATAGTCGCTTATAACAGGGAAATTTTAGCTGATGGCTTATAAAGTATAATCATTACATAATTATATTAATTCTATATTTGTAATGATTACAAATTGGTATAGTTTTTCCATGATCAATTAAAAAACTAATATAAAAAACATTAAAAAAACATTAAAAAAACATAAAAAGATATTGACTATATCTGAAGCTCATGTTATAATTAGTTAAAAGAAGAAACAAAGACAAAAAATAAAAACCAATAAAAAAAAAAGGAGAATGATAACAATGACAAAAAAATATTACATTGTAGGCAACAGGGCTTACAACACCAGACAAGAGGCAACAACATATTGCAACCAAAACGACTTTGACCATGATTTAATCATTGA
>DUTX01000116.1 GCA_012841865.1 Acholeplasmataceae bacterium
AAATTGGATTTTTCGCCTCCAAAGGCGAAAAAGACAATGCCTGCCGGCAAGCAAGAGTAGTTCTGGTGAAAAGAAAAATACACTATTTCTAGTGTATTAATAAAACTGTATTAAATTATATCAATCTAACCAATACAAGCCTCTTTCATATTTAATTGTTTCTTCATCTTAGTTTTATTAGGATGAGTATAGATTTGAGTTGTAGATAAATTACTATGTCCTAATTGTTGCTGTAAACTTCTTAAATCTAATATGTTGTTTTCTAGAGCATTAGTAGCGAAGGTATGTCTAAGTGAATGAGGTGTAATTTTCTTACTATGTTCATTAAATATTCTTTGAATAGTACATGGTTTAAGTTTACTTCCTTTATTAGATACAAATAGATATTCTGATGTATCAGCATATTTTGATTTATTTCTATGATTAGTTAGATATTCTGTAATTACATCAACTACCATTTTATTGATGATTATTGTTCTTTGTTTATTGCCTTTGCCAATTACGGTTATTTCATAGTCATCTAAATAAATATTATTTAGTTTAATAGATAAAACTTCAGATATTCTAAGTCCAGTATTAGCTATTACTGTTACTATTGCATAATTTCTAAAACATTCTTTTTCTTTTATTTTGTTAATAAATCTAATTGCTTCTTTAGTAGTTACATTAGTAGGTGATGTTAATTGTTGTTGAACTTTAATGTAGTCTTGAGATAATATTGCTAGATTATTTTGTTGTTTAGTTGCTATTAAAAATTCATTATAGGATTTTAATGATGATAAAGCACGATTGATTGATTTAGCATTGATATTTTTTGTATTCTGTAAGTAGTTTTTATAGGATAGAATTTGATCTCTTTGTAAAGTAGTAGGTTGAGTGTTGTAGTGTTGAAAGTATTTGGATATATCTTTTGTGTACTCCTGAATTGTTTTTGGTGATTTGGATAGTTGAGTTAGGTAGTTTTGATATTGGGATAGTAGGTTTTGATTATTCATGTTTAGTTCCTCCTTGGAATTTTAATTTTATATTATTAGTTTATTCTTATGAATGGAATTTATGCTTTGAAATTATGTATATTATGCATTAATTATTTAAGTTAATAATACAGGATAATATTAGGAATGTCAATGCTATTTATATATTTATTTTAGTACTTTAATTGAAGATTAGATTTAGAATTGGTAGGAGATTTAATTTATTTGATTTAGTAGTTAGTAGTTTATATAGTAGTTTGCCAATTACTAGTTTATTGATCTTGTAGATTAAATGAGTAGTGTTATTTATATTGTAATTTATATTTTTAGATGCGATAAGTAGTGTTTTTGAGTGAAAAAGTTAGTGTCGTGAAAGTGGGTTATTTAGTGTTAATTTAGTGGTAAATTTTATTGAGTTTAATGTAAAATTAGTGGCTAATTTAAGAGATGAAGTGAATTGATAGATAAGTGTATAAGTGTTGATTTATAAGGGTTTGTGGGGTGTTTTTTTACATTAAATACTGATGATTTTAGTAGTATTTTTTAGTGGTAGGTAGTGTGATGGTAATGTGATTTGTGTGGATTTGTTAAAGTAGGGGGAGGTAGATTGGTGTTGGGTGGGATGTTGTGAAATGTTGATGGATAGTGAGTTTGGTCGAGATGGGTACGATGTGGAATTTGGGTGGATTTAATGGATTCGCATCAAAAATTAAAATGGATATGAGTGTTGAACAGCTATGTGTTTACCAGCATTTGGAAACTGTTTTTTGTTTGTAAACTATGCCCCGGCTTAATGGTATTAAGCTAATATTTCCCTGTAACCCATACTAGGCAAGGGATGCAGGGATCATATAAATGCAAGCTAATAGATATTAGCTAGTATTATGATTGAATTATAGAGTTTAGCAGCAGGATCAAGCTGGGAGAATATAGTTAACCGGTTAATCATAGGGCGTCAAGGTGTTTACCTTTACAATCGTATATAACAGGGAATTTCTGAGTGGTGTGTTATAAAGTATAATCATTACATAATTATAATAAATTCATATTTACACCAATTACAACTTTGTAATGATTACAATCTAATAATTATTACAAAGCAGCTAAAGGCTTAGCTGCTGCTGCTGCTGCAGTTGGTTGCATTAATAGCCTACCTATAAAGACATTTCAAGAAGGAATAAAATACTAATATAAAAAAACATTAAAAAAACATTAAAAAAACATAAAAAGATATTGACTATATCTGAAGCTCATGTTATAATTAGTTAAAAGAAGAAACAAAGACAAAAAATAAAAACCAATAAAAAAAAAGGAGAATGATAACAATGACAAAAAAATATTACATTGTAGGCAACAGGGCTTACAACACCAGACAAGAGGCAACAACATATTGCAACCAAAACGACTTTGACCATGATTTAATCATTGA
>DUTX01000183.1 GCA_012841865.1 Acholeplasmataceae bacterium
CTTGTTTTTTCTTTTCTTCCATTAATTTATTTGCCTCTTGTTGTTCCTGTAAATAATTATCTATTTCTATAATGTTTTCAGTACCACCTTGACGTTTATAATTTTCATACGCTCTAATTACACTTGAGAATCTATCTTTATCTTTTGTTTTAAGGTATTTTTGATAATTATCGTTTATAGATTTAAACCATGTACCTAAATCCATTTTTGATATTTTAATATCTTTTTGTTCAGGTTTAATATCTTTTTGTTCAGGTTTAATATCTTGAATTTTCTTCTCAGAATCAATTTCGTTTTTAGTTTCGTTTTTAATATCATTTGTTGTTTTTGTATCAATTTTTTCATTAGTTTGAATATTTTTAACTATTGTTTCAAAATCATTCCTTATTTTTTCAACTTGTAATTGAGTAAGAGAACTATTATACACTGAACCTGTTATTGATTTGAATAATTCCCTTAATGCGTTCACTACTTTAGAAAATAACGAAGGATTCGATTGATATAAATTATTCATATATGTTTTATCAGTTAACATTCCACCAAATTCATTTGCCACCATTTCTTCTACAATCATTCCTAATGTTTGATTTTGTTGTTTATATTTCAAATAATGTCTCTTTACATCATCTAACTTAAATTCACCTTCGATTTTCAATGAATCCAAAATGTTGTTTGAATTTTCAGAGTCATATTTTTGTACAAAATCAATTATTTGCTCGATTGTAACATCTTGTTTGACATAATCAACAAATTGAGTATATGTTTCAGGATTAACTTCTTTTAATGAATGAAATAATTCATGTCCTAAAACATATAATGTAGTTCCTTGTTTATTTGAAACAAGTTGTGTCGTTGCTTTAGTGTCTATAAACAATATATTAGGATTATTTTGTGCAACTAAACCTGATTCAGGCATATTTTCTGTAAAAATCACTTGTTTTCCGAATACACTTCCTAAATCCGTTATCTGACGTTGTTCGTCATTCAATTCTGTAACAATCTGAATTGGTTTTTGTCCTTCTTGTAATTTCATATTCATTTGTTCAATTATGACTGCAGCTTCATTTATATGTTGTTTAGCGTTAACTTTAATTTTTTGTTTATTTGCAGCAACTTTAATTTTTTTGTTTTTATCAATTTCTTCGGTCAGTTTTTCAATATGTTCAATTTTATCTTGAATCACTTCAACTTCAGCATCATTCAATGTTTCTTCTGCTTTGTTTATTGTTTCATTAACATCATCTGATAATTCATTTATTATTTCAATTTTTTGTTTTTCGTTTAATTTTTTTGATAACTCATCTCTTTGTTTTATTAATTCTTGTTTTTTATTATATAATCCTTCTATATCTAGCTTGTTTGTTCGTATATCACTTGTAAGAGTTGTGTTTATCAATTCAATTTCGTCATCGATTCTTTTAACTTTAAGAGAATCATCAATGTTTTCGTCATTAATGAATTCATTTAATTCTTGTTGTCTTTCTTCTCTTAATTGTTGTATAACGTTTTCTTGAAATTTTTGTTTTGCTTCATTTACTTTTTTATCTTGTTGAGCAGTTTGTATGTTTCCCATTAATTGAGGACTATCTAGAAATCCTGCAACAAGCATTCCTGCTATACCATCTAATAAAACTTGTTTAGGGTCAATTTTACTTACACCACTTATAAATTTTTCAAGAACATTATCTTCTTTTTTTCCTGTATAAATGTATTCATTTACAATAGGATTTAATACAGACGCTAATGCTTCTTCAAAACCTTCACCTATTATATTCATACCATAATCTTTTAACGCTTGTTTTATTGTTCTAATACCTTCTGGTAAATTTCTAAATCCAGGTGACCCAGGTATTATTTTTTCAGTTATAAATTCAACTGCAGCATTCGCGATACCTGCGATATTTGCTGTAGTTCTGTTTTCAACACCTGATTGATACGCTTCTTCAATACCTGTACCATAACCCTGAATACCTGATATAACAGGAGATAATTTGACAGCTGTCTTTACATTTCCCCCTGATAATCCTCCTGTCATAATTGCTTTCGTTACTTCTGTTCCTATTGCTCTTACAACTTGTCCTGCAAAATCATCAGTTCCAAATGTAGTGTTTTCATTTAATTTTTGTTGTAATTTATCAGTATAACCTAATTTTTCTTTTGTATACTCTGTTCCTGAACTTTTTATTAATTCTCTTGCAATAGCTTGATGTGATTTTAATTCATCAGGATTAAACCAATAATACGGATTCGCTTTAGACGAGCTTACTTGCATCATTGTATCAAATAAGAAATCTCCTACATCTAATGCTCCTTCTCCGATTCTAAGAAAAAGATTTAACGTATCTTTACCTATGCGACTTAATAAACCTTGTTTTTTCTCAGGTTCTTGATTCACTTGATTATCTTGATAAATATTATCAACAGGTTGTTGAGAAACAAATTGTTGTTTTTTAATATTCCATACTAATTCTTTGTCTAATTCTTCTAAATTAGGATTTCCTATAATTTTCATAGCCATAATTTATCACCGCCTAGTTAATCAAAAACAACTTGTTCATATTTGTTTTTAGAACCATTCCATATATAATAATTATTTCCTATTTGCCATACTGTTTGATTGTCTACATTTACTCTAGAAGAGTTTACATTACCTCTACCCCCAGCCATTTGATATACTTTTTTACCAGAAGATTTTAAAGGTACTCCGTTTATGTTGTTTGGTTGATATTTTGTTCCGTATTTATCTGTTGTTCCAAATGTTCCATATTGTATATCCGGGTTTATTGCCCCTTTATAATAATCTGTTTCTATTTGTTGTACATTTTTTTCGATATTATCAAATGTAGGAGTTGACGCATATTGTAAATTATTTGCACGTTTTTGTTCTGCAAGTTGTTTTTCAGCGAACGTTCTTTCCCATGCTTGTTGAGCTAATTGGTCTTGATATTGTCTTGCTGATAATAATTGAGAATAAGTGGTGTTA
>DUTX01000117.1 GCA_012841865.1 Acholeplasmataceae bacterium
GTTGTTGTATCGGGATAATCTTTAAAAAGTATCTTTTCCATATTTATTTCTCCTTCCCATTAAAAAAAGAGCCTTCCTTACGCTCTTTTTCTTCTTCCACTTTTTCATAATCCATTTTTGTTTGTTTTAATTCTATTTGTTTTAAATTATTAATTTCGTTATATATTGCACCAATAATTATTTCAACAAAATACATTGGCAAATTATGTTTTTTGGTTATTTCATTTATTGCCTCAACATAATTTTGTTTGGCTTCTTCCATAACTAAACTAACTGGCTTTTCCATTTATTTTTACCTCCAACTTCTCTATTTTTGCGATTAGTTCTTGAATTAATATACTGTTTACTCTCGTTAAATCATCATGACTAAAATATTTAGTATTATCATCATCTATACCAGGCTTAATGTGAAGTATTTCACCCAAAATACCATCTTCAAAATCTTCAATTATGAATCCGTAATTATTTCTTTGCCCTCCTGAATATTTTTCCCTGTAGTCGTATTTATAACTCTTTAGAGATTTAAAAGTGTCGTATAATTCGGTTTTCTCTTTCATCGACAGCAACTTAATATTCTTTTTCATTTTTCTACTTGAACCACTTGCTAGTAAAGTATTATTTGCATAAACACCATAATTACTATTTATATGTATGGTTCCGTTGTAACCTCTTATTGCAATCGTATCATTAGTAGAAGGTAAAGATGATGCACTATAACTATCACTTATCAATAACTTGTTAGCAGTAGTTATTCTTACTGGATCTGTATCGAACTTAATCATTCCATAATTGCCACCAAAAACAACATTGCCATTTCGATATATGTAACTTGTAACTGTGGATGCCGAACTATATAAGTGAGTACTTGTTAAGTTCCAACCACCAATGGTTCCACTACTAGAATATATACTACCACTAAAGCTACCGCTCGTTGCGTTGACATGACCACTAAAGCTACCGCTCGTTGCGTTGACATGACCGCTAAAACTCCCACTAGTTGCAGTTATCTTTCCTGTTATGTCGGCATTATTCGCTTTTAATTGATTGGCAGTTACAACACCTTCTTTTGTTACATTGAAATTTGTACTATTTATTTTAATATCATCAGAGGTTAGATTTATTATCTTTCCTGTTAGACTTATTTTATTGGCATCTATTTGGACTGCTTCAGCAGATTGGTTTATTTTACTTATTATTTCATCATTTCCAACTTTTTTAGATACCTCAGAACTTATTTCTTGTGCTGTTACTTCTATCTTTGCATTTAATTCGACTTTTGTAGCAAATTGTGCGGTATACATGTTTTGACTCATAAGCCTTATCTTCATATATGCATTAGGGAACGAAGGAATACTGATTGTATAATCTCCCGTTGTTAAAAATAATAAAGGCATATCATATTCTTCAATATCTTCTTCCGCAAGTATATATTTGTCTAAATTTTCATCAAGTCCAATTCTTCTTATTATTCTACAAGATTGATTTTCATAATCCCATTGAAATTCATCAGCAACACCACTATAATATCTTAAATCGCTTGGCAATGTATAAATAAACGTTTCATCTTCTGTTGTATTGTGAAAATACATTTTGAGACTTTTAGTATATAAAGTAGGACTTGGAAATAAATCAGAACTTGGAAATATTCTTAATATATCCTCAGTAACAGTTGGTTTGATTATCATATTAATTGGCTCACTAGCATTAACATTATCAAATTGTAATTCGCCGTTGCCTTCTTGTGTAGAAGTTATATCAGTTACATCTCCAATTTCGCCTCTTAACGCGTTGACATCTACTAATAAATCTCCATATTTTTTTGATAGTCCTGTTGTTGGATTATTTATATCTTCATCAAGTTCATCTACTTTTGATGCTGATAATCTTATTTCTTCTGGTGTTAATTGAATATCTGATATGTACGATTCGTTTTCATCAGTTTTTTCTGCTGTTATTTTTAAACTAGCATTTGTTCTATCAATTTCAGTTCTTATCGACAATATGTTTTCTTCAATTCCTAAAACCTTTGTTTCTTCTTGTTTAGCGGTGTTGATATTAAACTCGTAACTTCCTACCCAGCCACCTGCATAAGATGATGAGTATTGAGCTATTGTTGGATATTCATCTTCTCCATCAACAAAAGTAATAATATCTCCTGCTTTTATTGAACTATCTATCAAAGTTTTTGGTACTGTTATCGTATAAAACTCAAAACCGACTATCTTGTTATAAATGTTTTCAACTACTAATTCATCAGTAATAAAAACATTATTTTGATTAAGATATAGAGTATTGCCTATGTCATCTCCAAACTCATATTTGACAATTCCATTATCGTAAACAACTCTTGTTATTTTCTTCTTTTCACCAATTATTAACTCGCTTACTTCATCGGCTGTAATACTCTTTTTAGAGGCTTGTTTGTGTTGTTTGATAGTTAGTTTGCCTAACTCATTAATACAAGCATACCCGCCCTCTAATTCGGCTATAAATGATAAATAATCCCTAGCCTGAATACGACTATCGTACCAACTGACTATAATGTCGTTTGTTAAGATATAATCTAGTTCAACACCTGCTTTTAAGCACATATCGGCTAAAATATCACTTAAATAACAATTTTCTTCTAATACAGTCTTTTCATCAATTAAAGGCTTGGCATCATAATTGAAATTGAAATTAACCATTTTATCTACTAATGTATAATTGTAAAACCCTTTTTCTTCTAAAACTTCATCAACGATTAAATGAAATGTTGTGTTATCATCTTCAATTGTTACTTCTTGCGGATGACTTGCTACTGAACTTTTTAATACCTTTAATTCAAAAGTATTACTTGCTACTGATCCTAAATAAAAACTGTCGTTAAACAGTTTATATTCATTGTTAAGCCCAGCAAAAGAATCTTCATTAATCAAAACATCATCAAAATATATTTTTAACATTATTGACCACTAACTTTCTTCTTTTGCACCAAATTAAAAGACAAAGTATAATCCTTTGTCTCCAACATTTCGATTGACTTCTTACTACATCTCATTTCGAGTTCGGTTTCAGAACTAAAAAATGGATTTTCTGCTTTCACATATATAGGATTTTGGTTTAATACATTTAATAAAGCATTAACTTCTTCTTT
This sequence comes from Acholeplasmataceae bacterium, assembly GCA_012841865.1. Taxonomy (GTDB): domain Bacteria; phylum Bacillota_I; class Bacilli_A; order ML615J-28; family CAG-698; genus DTU067. Next base: position 3,137 of record DUTX01000117.1, read on the forward strand.
TGTTAAATAATTATATTGGAAACTTATTTTACTCCAACTTTTAGAAATTACATTATCTATTAAGTTTCCACTCGTTATTGAACGAAAACTATCTTTATCTAAATCCTCGTAATCGATTTTATAAGAAGAAGGTGTTTTCATATCTGTATATGTTCCATCAATTTTTGCTTTCCATATTAACATTAGATAACACCCCTTCCCATAATTCTGCTTTGTTTGTTTATATAATTTACACTAGCATTTCCTACATCTTTAATAGTTGTGTAAGGGTTTATTTCTATTTGTTCTACTCTATCAATCAACTCTTCTAACAATTTATTAGTTTGTTCATTGTTATTTCCACCTAGCCTACTAAAATATTCATCACTATTGAACTTTTTAGGTACAACTGATTCTCCTTTATGAACTACTGCTAAAGTATCGTTTGGTACATAATTAGTTCCTACATCGAACTTCGGAATGTTTATCATACCTAATCCAAAACTAACAAACGTATTTTTTAATTTATCGAAAAACGATTGCGGTTGTTTTGTATCAATTTTGGCCTTTATTTCGATGTCTCCGTATTTTTTTCCTGTCAATTCTTCAAATGATGTTCTTAATAGATTGCTTTGTTCTTGAACTTCTCGAATGGATTCATCTATTTTTTTGTTTCCACCTGTTATGAAAGTAAACCAATTCTTTTTGCTTTCTAAATCTTTAATCAAATCATTGTTTGAATCTATCATGGCTTTAATAGAATTAATATAATTTTCTTTTTGTTCTTGACTGTACTTTCCTGTATCCCAAAATTCTTTTACTCTTTCTGTCATGTTTTTTACTGTGTTTGTATTATTTTTCGCTACATTTGTTACACTATTAAAAGCGTCGTTAACTTCGTTTGCTCCTTTTACGGCTAACGTAATAACTGCAATAGATGATAAAAAGACCAACAAAGCTGCTAAACCAGCCAAACCTGTACCCACCGCAAGACCTGTACCAGCCGTGCCTATTAATGACATTATATTACCAAACCATGTAGCCACTTTCCATCCCGCAAAAACTGCTATAACGACTTCTTTGTGTTCCCACATCCACGAAAATACGGGTTTAATATATTGTTCGTATATTGACTTAACTTTTTTCCCTAAATCTTCAAACTTTTTAGTGATGTTAGGATCCAGTTCTACATTTTTAAAAGCATCTATCCAGCTCGTATCAATACTAGCACCGCTTGTACTATCATCTAAATTAGTAAGTTCATCGAAACCTGCCAACACTTTAGATAATTTTCCAGCACTTTTACTTGCTTTATCCATTGATTTTTTCATTGCATTTGCTAGAAAATCAGTACCGGTCAGTGCTTTAATAAAAACATTAATATAAGATACTGCCTTTATTGTAAAATCTGCAACTGTTCTTAGCAACGGTGCAAAAATCGAACCTAAACCAATCCACGCTGATTGTATTTTTTGAGAAGTTTCTGTATCTTGAGTTAAATAAGCAGAACTTGCTCTTGATAACATTCTATAAACTGATTGAATGCCAAATAGCGATAAAGTAAATCTTTTAGCACTTTTTAATGATTTATTCATTCCAGCATGTATTTTATTGAAGAAATTGCTGAACATATTACTTTTACTGTTTATTTTTTCATATTGCTTTTCTAACTTTTCTAATTCAATACGCATTTCTAATACATCTTGTTTTGGTAGTA
>DUTX01000118.1 GCA_012841865.1 Acholeplasmataceae bacterium
AAAGCAGGTCATAGCCCAAATCAAGGGCAGCCATGGCTTGTTCATAATGATCCCTATCCTGAGTTGCAATGATGAGAATATCAGCCAGTTTTCCTTTCTTAAACATTTCTTTGTAATCGGTAAAATAATTTTCTGCTTTGATACTAAACTGATGCATGATTAAAGGTTTCTTTAAAAGATTGATCTCACAAACAGATACTAATTCCATTTCATCCGGAAATTCTTTAATGATGTTAGCATAAACAAAGCCGCGTTGGCCGAAGCCTAAAATTGCAATTTTTATTTTTTTCATCTAATCACCCCTCTCTGATGATTATACCATAAAAGTAAACTGAAAAGAGGAGAAATTTATTTTTAGAGATAAAAAAAATAAGCTTAGCAGCCTATTTTTGTTGATCTTGAAGAATTTTAAGGACATAGACAATCGGACTTCCGATTAGAACCGCGAGTAGAATTTCCAATAAAGAATTAGCAACAAATATTCCCCAAATAAATCCAAACAAACCTGATTCAACTGTAAAGATAAATTCGCTGTTGAAGAAGAAAAACCCGGTCGTTCCAAACCAATATAACAATGGTAAGACAATTAAGGAATGGATTAAAGTCACAACTCCTAAAGTGAAAGGAACAGCCAAACGTTCTTTCTTAAAAAGTTTTGTTAAGGAAGATTGGATATCAGCTGCAATAAAGCCGATAAAAGCTCTCGGAAGTACGGAAAGCAAAGGATTCGTAAAGGGGGCATAGAGCGAATATTCCATAAAACTTCGCACCATCGAACCAAACCCAAAAACAATTCCCAAGATGAGGCCGTATTTTCTTCCTAAGATGAGGCCACCGATTATGACCGGAATATGGATAATTGTAATCGGAACGGCATTGATTGTAATATATCCAAGTTGAGGAATAAAAGTCATTAACAAAATAAGGGCAATTAAAATTCCCGCAAAAATCATCGAACGGATTTGTTCGTTAACTAAAGTTTTTTTCATAACATCTCCTTTTTGGGCCCTAAGGGTCCCGTAAGTATTATCAGTTTATTTTAGTTACAACACTAGTATGCTCTAAAAAAGTAGCATCATTAATCCCAAAACTCAAATTCATATTTAATTATTCTGACTGTATCGCCGTGTTTGACGCCAAGTTTTCTTAAATCATCGTCAACTCCGAGTTTTCGAAGGCGCTGTGCAAACAATCTTACATTTTCCTCGCGGTCAAAATTCGTTCTTTCAAAATACTTTCTGATTGCCGGTCCGTCAACAACATATACACCGTCATCATCCTTGGTGATAGTATAAGGATCAGGCTTGGGCGTAAACTTATATTCGACCACTTCTTCCGTGATGGCGTCTACAAAGGCATCCACGGGAACATTTTCTAAAGAGTCCGCAATTTTATAAAGCAGCTCATCCAGGTTCTTTCTGGTATAAGCACTGATTGGAACAATCGGAACAGTTTTTACCTGTTTTTTGAATTCTTTCAAATTAGCTTCTGCTTCCGGAAGATCCATTTTATTGGCAGCGATGATTTGAGGACGCTCAAGTAATTTCGGGTTGTAATTTTCGAGTTCCTTGTTGATTGTAAGATAATCCTCATAAGGATTTCTGCCATCCAGCGAAGCCATTTCAAGAACATGGACAATAACGCGTGTTCTCTCGATATGTTTTAAGAATCTAAATCCAAGCCCTGCGCCTTGACTCGCTCCTTCGATTAAACCCGGTAAATCGGCCATTACAAAACTTCTTCCGTCTTTAACCTGAACAACTCCAAGATTCGGAACCAGGGTCGTAAAGGGATAATCAGCAATTTTCGGTTTTGCTGCTGAAACCGCGGAAATGATTGTCGATTTTCCGACACTGGGAAAGCCAACCAAACCGACATCAGCGAGGATTTTTAATTCGATTCTGACTTCTTTTTCTTCACCCTGTTCGCCGTTTTCCGCAAACTCCGGCGCCGGTATTTTTGGGGTTGCGAAACGGGTATTGCCACGACCACCGCGACCCCCTCTTGCAATCACAGCTTCCTGCCCATGACGCGTGATATCAGCAACCACC
>DUTX01000119.1 GCA_012841865.1 Acholeplasmataceae bacterium
GAAATCCGCTATCATGACGGCGGTTTGGTTACAAAACCGCTTGAAAAAAAGAAGTTAGGAGAATATGATGTTTGAGGAATTATTAAAAGAATTAGATGAGATTGTAAAAGAATTGGAAAGCGGAAAACTGAGTTTGGAAGAATCGATTCAAAAATATCAAAGAGGATTAGAACTCAGCGCTCTGTGCAAACAAAGATTGCTCGAAGCCAAAGAAATAATTGTTCAGAAAATGAGCGAGACTGATGGAAAATTATCTTAAGGTTTTTAAGCAAGCAATAGTAGAACACCTTAATACAATTCAAGACACAGAACTAAAGCAAGCGACAGAATACGCACTCTTTCCCGGCGGGAAACGACTCCGACCGCTTTTAATGCTGCTAACTCTAAGCGATTTAGGTCATGATTTTAGAAAAGGTTTGTATCCTGCCCTGGCTTTGGAAATGATTCATACTTATTCTTTAATTCATGACGATTTACCGGCTCTGGATAATGACGATTACCGGCGCGGAAAACCTTCCCTACACAAAGCCTTCGGAGAAGCGCTCGCAATTTTGGTTGCCGATGCCCTTCTGACCGATGCTTTTCAGTATTTTGTAAAGACACCGATTCCTGCTGAAAGTAAGGTTAGCTTGATTGAGCTTGCAGCTTTTGCTTGCGGTTCTTCCGGAATGGTATTTGGCCAGGTCTTGGATATAAAGAATGCTGGTTTCGATTTAAGAACACTGGATATGATTAACCGCCATAAAACTGCGGATTTATTCAAAGTCGCTTTTGTGGGAGCTGGAATAATTGCCGGGATAGATAAACTAAAAGAACTGGAAGAACTTGCTTTAAATTTTGGACTTGCTTTTCAGATTAAAGATGATCTCGATGACTTCGGAACCGAAGCCAAGCTTTCCTATCCCCATCTTTTCGGTAAAGATGAAAGCAGCAAAAAACTTCAAGTATATAAAGAAAAATCCTTAAAACTAACCGGAAGAATATTAGGTGAAAATGAAGTTTATCAATTGATTGAAAGGATTTTATAATGAAAATTACAGACATACAGTCGCCTGCCTTTTTAAAAAACTTGACTTATAAGGAACTCAAAGAATTGGCGGAAGCGATTAGATTATTTTTAATCGAAAATGTCAGCAAAACAGGAGGGCATTTTTCTTCAAATTTAGGAACGGTCGAATTGACGATTGCTCTTCATTATGTTTTTAATCAACCCAACGATAAATTAATTTTTGATGTCGGCCATCAGGCTTATACTCATAAGATTTTAACCGGGCGTGCCAAAGACTTTCCGACCTTAAGAAAAAAAGGCGGTTTAAGCGGTTTTTTGAAATATTCTGAAAGCCCCTATGATGTCTGGGAAGGCGGGCATTCTTCGACGGCGATTTCTGCCGCTTCCGGTTTTTTAGAAGCAAAAGCTAAAGGAGCAGCCATCGGTGAAGTTGTCGCCATTATCGGGGATGGCTCAATCCAAAACGGTTTGGCTTTTTCCGCTTTAAATTATTTGGGAACTAAAAAGGATCAAAAAGTAATTCTTGTTTTAAACGATAATGATATGTCAATATCCCGAAATGTCGGGAGTTTATCGAAGATTTTTGACCGGGTGCGCCTCCGCAAACCCTACCAAATTATCAGAAAATTGACCCCTAAGATTTTTACAAACCTAAAAAGAGCTATCAGCACATATTTCCATGGCGGCAATTTCTTTTCCGCAATCGGCTTTCGTTATTTCGGACCGATTGACGGCCACGATATTAAAACTTTGGTTCGTTTTCTGACTTATGCTAAGAATTCGGATCAGTCGATTATCATTCATGTCAATACGCAAAAAGGGAAAGGTTATGAACCTGCCGAACAAGATAAACTGGGAAGTTGGCATGGAACCGCACCTTTTGATATCAGAAGCGGAAAACTATTGCAAACTGTTCCTGAAGGAAAAATCTCCTGGAGTAAAGGCATATCCGGAATCCTACTCGAAGAAGCAAAAAAGAATCCCGAGATAATGGTTTTATGTCCGGCAATGATTCATGGTTCAGGATTGGATCAATTTCGAAAGGAACTTCCGGAACAGATTATCGATGTCGGGATCGCGGAGGAACATGCGGTTGTGATGGCCTCAGCAATGGCCCGAGCAGATAAAAAACCGGTTGTTTGTGTATATTCGACCTTCTTACAAAGGGCATATGACCAAATCAGCCACGATGTTGCGAGAACCAATTCGCATGTTGTCTTCTTAGTTGACCGAGCGGGCATTGTTGGCGGTGATGGTTCTACGCATCAAGGGATTTTTGATATTGCCTTTTTAGCACACCTTCCCAATCTGGTTATCACAATGCCTAAAGATTTAAATGAAGCTTCTGACCTTTTAAATTATGCCTTATATAAACACAATGGGCCCTTCGTCCTACGTTATCCCCGGGAAACTACCGAAATAGTAGTTTCCAAGTTTTCGGATATTAGTTTCGGATCTTGGGAGGTAGTCTTGCCGCTAGATGCGGTTAATGTCGTTACTTACGGGCCTGCGGTCGAAGAATTTAGGAAACTGATTACTGAAACCGGTAAAAAGCTTGGCCTTGTGAATGCGCGTTTCATTAAACCCTTAGATTTAAAAACCTTAAACAAGCTTGCAGGAAGCAAAGTAATCGTTTATGAAGAGGTAGTTAAACAAGGAAGCCTGGGGATGATGATGCTTGCTTTAGCTCAGGATGCTAAAATTCCTTTAGATTTTGATTTTTATGCGCTTCCTGACATTTATGTTGAACATGGTGAAACCACAAAAATTAAACAAGAATTTGGATTAGATATAAAAGATATACTATCAAAATACTAAAAAAGACGGGTGCATTATGTTAGTATCACTCTATGTAAAAAACTTTGCAATCATTGATAATATTCAAGTGGATTTTAAGGAGGGGATGAGCGTCCTAACCGGTGAAACAGGGGCCGGTAAATCCTTAATCATTGATGCCATCGGTTTGCTTTTTGGAAAAAGAGCTTCTCCCGACTGGGTTCGTTACGGAGAAACAAAAGCAACAATCGAAGGCGTTTTCAGCAACTTCCATCCCAAAATGCAAGAAATCATTGGCTTTGAACTTGATCCCGAAGAATATTTGGTGCTTAAACGCGAGATCTACAGCAACGGTAAAAGCTTATGTAAAGTCAACAATGAGACAATCACGCTTGCCCAACTTTTTGAACTTTCTGAAACTATCGGTGATATTCACTCGCAATTCGATACGCAAGGTTTGTTTAATCCGAAAAATTATTTACAATTTCTTGATGATGCAACGATTACACATTTATTAGATGAATATCGAATTTATCTGTCTGAATATGAAGAAAATGAAAAGAAATACCGAAATCTTTTAGAAAAGAATCGTGAAGATACGGAGCGGCTTGATTTTCTTAAATTCCAATTGAATGAACTCGACCGCATCAATCCGAGCGTTGAAGAAGAAGAGGATTTAAAAGCGCGGAGCCACTACTTAAATAATTTCGGAACTGTCAGTTCCAATTTAAGCGAAATTATCGATCTTTATGAAAAAAATAACCTCTTAGACAAAATTTATGAATCGGTTACCTTGCTGGAAAAATTGGTTACTTTTGATTCAAGATTTGAAAATTTAAAAAAACAAATTGAAGCCGGTTATTATGATATTAATGATGCGCTTGCGGAAATTAGTTTGGAATTTAAAAAACTTGATTTTGATGGATCCGAACTTGACAGCATTAACGCAAGACTCAGCACTTATTCTGATTTAAGAAGGAAATATCGAAAGACAACTGAAGAGATTGTCAAGTACCGCGTTGATTTAAAAAATGAATTGAATAATATCGAAAATTACGATATTTTGTTGGCTGAATTAGAAAAAAACGTCAAAAAATCTTATGATAAGACAATGCAAATCGCAAAGAATATTAGTGAAAAAAGAAAAAAGAACGCAAAAGATTTAGAAACACAAATCTTAGAAAACTTGGCAGATTTGCAATTAAAAAATGTTGAATTTCGAATTGACTTTAATAATGATCATAAATTCCGAAAAAACGGGATTGACGAAGTCGATTTTATGATTACCTTTAATAAAGGTGAACCTTTGAAATCACTATCAAAAACCGCATCCGGCGGTGAAATGTCACGCTTTATGCTTGCTTTAAAAACTTTGGTTTCAAAAAAACTTGATTTACAAACAATTATTTTTGACGAAATTGATAACGGTGTTTCCGGAGCAATTGCCTATAGTATTGCGAGCAAACTCAAAAGCATTTCCGAACGTTCTCAAGTTCTCTGTGTAACCCACATTCCTCAAGTCGCAGCAATCAGTGAACATCATTACCGGATTCAAAAGAAAATTGCCGGTGATAAACGAACAACAACGGAAATCGTCGAACTTGATTATGACGGTCGGGTGATTGAAATCGCTAAGATGATTTCAAACGGAGTAGTAACGGATGCATCAAAAAATTTAGCTATCGAACTTTTAAAAAAATAAAAAGCACTGCCAATTTTTAATAGTGCTTTTTTTTATCTCCTTTTGGCTAATAATATGATAGTAGCCAAAAAGGAGTGATAATATTAAACAAATCAGAAAAATTCTACTTTGTTTCACTTTAATTTTGTTTTTGGCCATTTTTTCTGCCGTTTATGTCGGCGCCAACGATACTGGAATTTATGTCATTCCCGGCGGAGATTCTATCGGGCTACAGCTCTCAACGGGGATTTATGTTACCGGCAAATATAATGTCAGGACGGAAAATGGTGAAATCACGCCTTGGAAAAAAGGCAATCTAGAAGTAGGAGATAAGATTATAGCGATCAACGATACCGAGGTTTTCAAGATTGCGGATATCCAAAAGATTCTTAACTCCCTGAATGAAGAACAAGATTTGGTCTTAAAAATCAAACGAAAAGCGCAAGTTTTGCATACGACTTGTCGGGCAGTCAAAGATAGAAGTGGCAAAATGACTTTGGGGCTTTATGTAAAAGATGAAGTGGTCGGAGTCGGAACTGTCACTTATATTGATCCGAAAACAAAAAAATTCGGAGCGCTCGGGCATTCGATGATCGCCGACTCGTTAAGCGGAGATAACCTCGGATTAATTTCTGCATCATCGGTCCGCGGCATCAGAAAGTCTTTCCCGGGTATTCCCGGCGAAAAACAAGCAACCCTAAGCAAACAAGCGGTAGGAACGATTTTTAAAAATGATGAAATCGGTGTCTTTGGAAAAGTGCATGATTTAAATAAGTTCTCCGATGAGAAGCAAATTAAAGTAGCATCTCCCCAAGAAGTACGCTTGGGAAAAGCCCAACTTTTAACTGTTTTAGACAATAATAAAATTGAAAGTTTCGAGGTTGAAATTGTCGAGGTCAAAAACCAAGACCGGAAAGATATCAAAGGTCTAAAATTCAAGGTCACGGATGAAACTTTGTTAGAAAAAACCGGCGGAATTATCCAAGGAATGAGCGGAAGTCCAATCATTCAAGATAATAAACTTGTTGGGGCAGTTTCCCATGTTGTCATTGATTCTCCTGATTTTGGCTATTGCGTATATGCGATGTGGATGGTAAATAATTTCTAGTGTCTTGGCAACAACAAACAGGCTGTAAAAAAATAAAAATTAATAAAGGTGAAGTTATATGAACTTCACCTTTTTGTCTGCCAATTTTTCCGATATATCTTGAATTCAAATTTTCTTCTATGGTAAGATAAGGTGAGGATGAATTATGATCAAGTATTATTTAGCGGAAATTGACTCTGGAAACCGCTTTAAAGCGGAACAAGCACTTGAAGCAATCTATCGTGATTACGGCAAAATGATTTTAAATAATGCCAATCGCGTTCTTCATGATGTTTTCCAAGCTGAAGAAATTCTTTATGATGTCCTTTTGATTATTTGGGAAAAGTCTTCGCAGCTAAAAAAACTAAAAAATCCTCTTGGCTATATTCTAACAATTGCTTTTAATCGCGCTATTGATATCAAGCGGAAAATTAAAGAAATTCCCACTGAATTTGAGTTAATTGATGAAAAAAAATTTAAACCATTATCTTGATGAATTGTTGGCTCTGCTTCCGGAAACAGAACGCCTGCTTTTAATCCTAAGGGATGGTTATGGTTATTCTTTTATCCAAATGACTAAAGCGACAGGGCTTACCTATAAACAAGTACGCAGCCGTTATCAAAAAGCTTTTCAAAAATTTAAAAAACTTTTTGAAAAAGGTCAAAAAATGGACTCCTAATCCGTTATATAAGTGAGGAGGCTTATTATGACTGATAAAGATCTCAAAAAAATTATTCGTGATAATTTTACATCCGCTGAACAAAGCAAGATCTTTGAAACTGAAAGATTTCATAATTTTGTCAGCAATCTGCCTGATAAAAGTAAACCCCGTTATCAATTCCGGCTTCGTTATGCCTTTCTAGCATTCCTTATCTTTGTTCTAACGCTCGGAATAATTGCTCTTATTGGACAGGAAAACAGAGTTGAAAATCCTTCTTTGGAAAATCCTATTGAAAACATTGAAGATTATTTTAATCCGGAAAAATTAGAATTGAATTATTTAATTTATTCCGGAGTAACAAAAAGCTTTGAAGCTGCTTCTTTTCAAGAACTTAGAAACAATAACGGACCCATATTAAAAAAATTAAGTCAAGAAACCGAAACTGATGAGGATGAAAATATCTTTCATCATCCTTTTGAATATTTAAGAATTAATAATCCCTTATCGTTTTATGTAAATATCGAACCCGGAACAAATGAATTGATTGAAAAACATTGTGGTTCCGGCGAGATTGAAGTTATTATTTGTAAGGTTTTCTTCCATGTCGAGGGTGGATTTGTTCAAGAGGAATCTTTGATTATTTTTAAAGGAGTTTATGGAATTTATAGTTGTCTAACAAACGGTGGGAGCGATTTTTATGATGAAAATTCAAATATAATTAAATCTATTTATGAATTTAGTTCCCATAAATATATTTCCGGAAACGAAGTAATTAAGGATCTCAGGTTAAAAAATGTTATCAGAGTCATAGTTGATCAAGGAGTTCCGCTTAGTTTAGAATTTGAAGACTTATATACTTCCGAAATTTATAACAGCTATGAACCTTACTCTCCAAAAAGTATCAACTGCTCCGATCTTTATTCTGTGAAAGAATTATTTACCTTCGGAATCGTTTCTTTTGAAACGAGAATAACTGGAATTGAAGCTGATTTTATCAAAGTTGCGGCTGTGGAAGGGTTGAACCTTGTAAACGGCCAGTTCGATCACTATTCCGAAATCAACCGTGAAAATCTTGAAGTAGGTCAATATGTTAAAATAACATATTTAAAATATTACGAAGAATATAACCCGATTACTACTTATCTTTATAAAATCAATGTTTTAGATAACATTGACCATAAGGTTTATTGGGAATTAAGGGAAGATGACTATCAGATTATTTCAATACCTACATTCACCGAGCTTAAAAACGAACTAAGTAATCTCAATCAAATGATTGATTTGATAAAGATAGTTGATTTCTATTGTGCTCAAAAAGAAGGTGAACTTTTGTTGGTTTTTGTTATTGATACTAGCGAAGTAGGAGAAGGATTATTGTATGAAGTTTTGAATCCAGAAGGTATTGTAGATTATGCGTTCTCTTATTTCGGTTATGAATATTCGTATGCTGACCGGAGTGGAACGAATGAATATGAAAATACACTGATCTTTATTTTTTCTGAAAATAGTGAATAAAATATAAAAAAAGAGTAAGCTTAAAAAAGTCAAGGAAAAAACTCCTTGACTTTTTGCTTGAATTACTTACTCTTTAGGCTGCCATTTGCATCTGATCGGCGATTCAATCTTGTCTTCTTTTTTTAACTGATTAAAAGTTTTATCAACAACTTTTCTTTCCAATCCCGACAAATCAGCAACCTCACCGGCGGTTAAAGGTCGTCCTTCTGCCTTCATAACTTCCAATACTTTTTCTTTAGTTTCCATAAAAATTCCTCCTTTTCATTATTATAACAAAATCCTTATTTTCTAACAATAAATTTAATTTTTTTAAACATAAGAATTTTTAATTGTCGAAATTCCCTTACATTCTATCTTTTTCGACAAAATGTCGTTGTTTTAGTAAATTTTTTTAAGAAAAAACCTTGTAATTTTAATGAAAATTAATGAAAATACTAAATAAATTCTAAACTTCTTGCTAAAAATAAGAAAATAGTGTAAATTAGAAAGCGTATTTAGGAGGTGGATTTTTTTTGGAAAGTTTAAAAGTTATCATTTCTGATGACGGGAAAGACTTTGTACAAACACTGCAAGAGTTTTTCCAAGACAAAAAAGAAATTGAAGTTGTAGGGGTACACACTGACGGCGTAACTTTGCTTAACACTTTAAGAGTTATGCAAGTTGACTTGTTGATTTTGGATTTGTTTATGCCCAATTGTGACGGGATTAAAGTTTTACAAGAACTAAAAACAAAAAGGGATAAGTACAAAGTTCCGAAAAACATTATCGCTGTCACTGCTTTCTCAAACGAGAAGATTATGAATAGCGTAGCTGAACTTGGCGCAGATTATTTTGTTGTAAAACCGGTTAATTTTCAAAATCTAATGGATATCATTAATGATTTAAAGATGCAGAAGAGTTCGAATACGAAAACTTCTTCATATAATCTCGCAAACTACAAAACCGATTTGGATACGGAAATTACCACTTTATTACATGAAATCGGTGTTCCGGCTCATATCCGCGGCTATCTCTATATTCGAGAAGCAATCGCAATGGTTTACCACAATGTTGAAATTTTGGGTAATATTACTAAAGTTTTATATCCTGAAGTTGCGAGAAAATTCAATACAACCTCATCCCGGGTTGAACGGGCAATCAGACATGCGATCGAAGTTGCCTGGGTAAGAGGAAATATCGATGCGATCAGCGATATCTTTAGTTATACTATTTCCTATCATAAATCTAAACCGACCAATTCTGAATTTATCGCAATGATAGCTGATCGTCTCCGTTTGATTCATAAGCGTGAGCGGAGAGAATTATTATCAAGGGCAGTATAAACGAAAAAAGAAGTCATGGTTGACTTCTTTTTATTTGTTCATAACTTGAATCATTGCATAAACTAAACCAAAGAGCGTAAACACGGTCATTCCCGTAACAAGGATAATAATCAGGATTTTGCCTAATTTTGATTTAGTCGGTGATTTTAATTCAACTTCGATTGTATTGTCACGTTTGACCCTTGTTTTAATCATTGGTTCTTTTTTCTTTTTTTCTGTATTGCTTTTTTTCACTTCATTCACCTCGGAAAATATGTTATAATAGATACTGTACTTATTATAACATAAATCACCCGAAAAAGGAAAGAATATTTTAATGAATAAAGCAAAAATAATCTTTCATATTGATATGAATTGTTTCTTTGCTTCTTGTGAGAGGGCAGAGAATAAAGATTTAATCGGAAAACCGATAGCTGTTGCCCATCAAGATCCGCTCTACCGGGGAATTATTCTCTCTCCAAGTTATGAAGCGCGGAAATACGGCATCAAAACCACAATGTTGGTTCGTGATGCACTTTTATTATGTCATGATTTAATAATTATTGAGCCGAAGATGCATCTGTATAAAGAATACTCGAAGCGTTTCTTTGAATATCTTTATTCAATTACACCGCAGATAGAAGTGGCTTCAATTGATGAAGGATATCTTGATGTTTCCGAAAACAGTAAAACTGAACATCCTTTAGAACTAGCGAAAAGGATTCAAGATTATCTTTTAGATAAATATAACCTTCCTTGCAGCATCGGAATCGGCCCCAATAAATTTTTAGCGAAGATGGGTTCGAATCTGAAAAAGCCGCTTGGGATTACGGTGCTTAGAAAAAGAGAAATAGATATTTATCTTTGGCCTTTACCGATTGAATCTATGTACGGAGTCGGTAAAAAGACCGCCCCTAAATTAAGAGCAATTGGTATTAATACGATTGGTGATCTTGCTCAATTTAAAAACTTTGAATTATTGAAAGAAACGGTCGGCGAAGCAGCAGCAAATTCTTTAATCAGTCGTGCCAATGGAAACGGCAGTACGGAATTAATGGTCGGGGAAACGGATAATCTCTCTGTCAGCAACGCCCATACCTTTGATAATCCTGTTTTTGATCTTACTTTAGTCAAAGAGACACTGAAGGTTATCGCCAATACTGTCAGTCACAGACTTGAAAGACAAGGAAAACAAGCCCAAACAATTGGCCTAATCTTAAAATATCCCGATCTCCGTCAAATCAACCGCAGTCAGTCCTTAGAAATTGCATCAAGCAATCCCGGGGAAATTTATGATATTGCGGAAGAGATTTTAGAAGATGTTTTTGAACCCGGTGACCAAATTCGGCTTGTTGGTATTTCTGCTACCAGGCTCCGTAACGCAAGAGAAGAAGTAAAACAATTTTCGATTTTTGATAATATTTCAGAAATCGACAGAGAAGAACAAATCCGCAAACTTTTGCGCTCCGTAAAAAAGAATTTCGGGGAAAACAGCATTAAACGCGGCTATTATGAATATAAAGGAAAATGATATGAATAATCTCGGAAAAATCAAAGAATTTAAGGTAACAAGAGAAACAAAACTCGGTTATATGCTTGCTGATAGTAATAATGAATATTTTCTCCACCGCAACGAAAGTAATTATCAAGTCTTGCAACCTGGTGATGCAGTAAAGGCTTTTATTTATACGGATAAAAAGGGGCGTCTTGCAGCAACGCTCTATCTTCCAACTATGACGGTTGAAGAAACCGGTTTTGGTACGGTTGTCGCTGTAAACAAAAAAATCGGTGCTTTTATTAATATTGGCGTTTCTAAGGATGTTTTATTATCACTTGATTATTTGCCGGAAGCGTTCTACCAGTGGCCGCAGGTAAATGACAAAATAGCTTGTAAACTTCGAGTTCAAGGCAATAGATTAGTTGCGAAACCGGCAACGAAAACTGATTTTAAATCTTTTAAAAAGCCCGAACTTGATATCGGCACTAAGCTTAATGCCTATGTTTATCGAATTACTCAATCCGGAATCAATTTGGTAACTGAGGATTTTAATATAATTTTTGTTTATAAAGCCAATCTCAGGAAGGAATATCGCATCGGTGAGAAGGTTGAAACGACAATCATCCAAAAAAATCCTGATGATTATACTGGAAACATTCATTTTGATAAGGAAAAACAAATCCTTTCCTCAAAAGAAAAGATTCTAGAGTATTTACGGAAGAATTACGGCGCAATGGCGATTACCGAAAGAAGCGATTCCTTAGTTATCAAGAAAGTCTTTGCGATGAGTAAAGGAGAGTTTAAAACTGCTCTTAGCGCTCTTTATCAAGAAGGAATAATAGAAATCCAAGAAGATAAGGTTGTTTTAATGGTCGAATAAATCATAATGTAATGGCAGACTATCATCAATTTATGTAAGGTCAATTAAAAAAAATATTGATTATAAGATTAATTCTAATTTCAATAACCTAATAAAAACAAGAAAATCAAATAAATTACTTTATTGTAATAGGATTAATCATATACAATTTTGAAAGCTTCTTGATTAATTCAAGTGGCTTTTTTAATTAAAGTATTTATTCTTAGAAAATAATAAAGAAAAAGCGAAGTTATAATTTCAAGAAAGAATGGAGAAATGTATGAGAAAGAAAAGAATGTTAATTAATTGGTTTTGCTTGCTGGGAGTATTTCAATTATTGTTCTACCTTTTACATGATGTAATTGGAGCTCTTAATTATCCTGGTTATAATTGGCTGAATCAAGCTGTCAGCGATTTAACCTCAGCCGATGCCCCTTCCCGTTTTATCGCCGGAAGTTTAAGCAATATTTATGCTCTATTTTCAGTTTTAAGTATGTCGATGCTTTCGATTATTATTCAAGAAAATAAAGTTAGAGCTATCAGAATCGGAATTCACCTTTTTACGCTAATGATTTGGATTAGCGCCATAGGTTACACACTTTTTCCGTTATCAAAAAGCGGTTATGCCGGTACTTTCCAGGATATTATGCATCTATATGTGATTACTATTTTGGTTGTTTTGTTATCAATCATCTCCTTAGTATTTATTATAGTTGGTGGATTTAAAAGCCAAGGTAAAGACAAATATTTAGCTATTACAGCTTGCTTAGCATTGATAATGATGTTTGTTGGAGCAATCGGATCCGGAGTTCTTGCCGGAAAAAAGGGTTTTGGAATACTCGAACGCTTTAGCACCTACAGTGCCGTTGTTTTTGGTAGTATCCTCAGCATATATGGATTTAACGTAAGAGTTGGTAAAAAAGATCTGGTTAAACCTTGAAAAAGGTCTTTATAAAAAAAGGTGAAATTAAGGATTAGTTCCTCAATATTTCACCTTTTTTTGTACTTTTTAAAATTATCTTCCTTGCAGATTTACCCCAATTGTAAGCGTCGCAATATATCTAGTCCCAAAACCGCTAACTTTTGGCCAACATCCACGGCAACCATTATATCTTTGAATAACCGGATCATTGTAATTGGTTACAAAACGTGGGTTTTGATCATAAGGGGAAATTGTTGATACAAAATCGTTAATGTTTTGAGGAAAAAAGACCTGTGTCGTTAGTAAAACTTGGTCTTGATAAGAAATACGCAAATGGATGTGATTTGTGCGGTTAAGGTATTTACCCGGGTAAATGGTTTTAAATTCAACAAAACCCAAATGGTCGCTTTCTTGCCAACCACGGAGCCACCTTTCTTGATTGGTGGGTTTTAAGGGCGGGGTTTCACCTTCTTCTAAAAGACTAAAACCAGAATATTCCCCTTCCGCATTTGCTTGCCAGATTTCAACCTTTGCGCGGTGCAGATTAGAACAATTACTGGCATTTACAATCTTCAGTCCGATAAATAAACCGATTCCGGTTTGGCCTTCCGTAATATCAATCCTGTAAATAGATTCCGGAATAAAGAAGGGTCCCGGTCCGGTTTCGGTTGTTAACAGGCAATTGGGACTGTCTTCAAAGCTATAGCTCAAAGTATTAAATTCCTCGAAACGGAATTTGTTTGGTGGTTTGTAAAAGACATTTGTTTTCATTATCCTTCTCCGCTATATTCTATGCTAAAAGAAGTGATTTATTGTGGAAAATCTAAATATTGTAATCAAGTTGCTTTTGAACGCTTTTAATTTTGTTTTTTCTAAAAAATGAAATTAAAACAATTAAGATCGGCAAAAAGACTTCAAAAGTTGATTTTATATAAGGAACAACAATTCTTACCCTAAAATCAATGAAATGCGGATAATCATGGGCGATAAACAAGAGCACACCAAAAACTATTCCAGCAATAACGACATAGATTATTTTATCTTTTTTTATTTTGATTACGCCATCTACCATTTTTTTAGCAGCAATAAGAGTGACAGATATTTTTACCATCACATTTAAGAGCAAAATATTAGCAAAAATCAAATCCAACCTTTGGAGAAAGTTTTCAACATCAATTCTTCTCCAGAGCCGAATAATCGGAGTATATAAGAATTTCGTTGTTTCGGGCTCTAAAAAGATAATGTTTGAGACGGTAATTAATATCATTATCAAACCGGCTATTAAGATTCCGGAATAGGAAGTTTTAAAAGCTTTCTTTTTATGTTCGGGTTTGATATTTTCAAAGATGATTAATAAAGCAAAAAGTTCTCCCATTGGTATGCTATAGGACATTGTCAGGGCAGGCTTAATTAAGGGTTTGATTCCATTGGGTAGAAAGGGCAGAAAATTTTCAAAACAGGGTTTATTGATGATAATGAGGAGGATATAAAAGAATACAAAAGTGCTGAGGCTGATAAAAAAGACGATTCCCGCATAGCGGGCTATGTTTTCGATCCCTTTACTGACACAATAAACCGCAACAATCAGAAAATAAAAAAATATGACCCACATCGGACTATCTTGCAATAAATATATATGAATCAATTCCGCCATATCCCTCAACTTTAAAATCATCAGAAAGGTAAAATAACAAAAGTAAATAATAAACACAACTTTTGCTAGCACCTTTCCAAGGATGTTTTCGATTGCGGTTTTGAAATCAGTGCTGTTTGTATTTTTGAAAATAAAACTGTAGATAAAGAAAAGTAAAATAGCAATCAACATTGCGAGAAAGGCGGGGAGCCAAACATTGTTTTTATAGGTCGATATATATATGCCTCTAACCATTTCATTGCTTGCGACATAGGCATAAATGATTGTAAAGAACTGACGTCTGGTAATGTATTCTTTTTTCATAAACGCTCCTAAGGTTTGACGCGAGTCATTTCTCCATCTACGACAATTTCAACATCGAGATTCGGAAAGATATCATCGTCATAAACAGTTTTAATTTCTTCCCAAAGTTTGTATTTCCAACGATAAATATATCTACCGAATCCAAAAATATCTGTTTTGTATTCTTTGGCTTTATTTAATGCTTTCTCACACTTCATCCGAATTTCATAGTTTGTTCTATTTAAGATATCATGCATATAAACGGGAGAGTTGCTGGTTGACCCCGACATGTCTTCTACAATATTTGCAATATATTTTATTGTAAGTTTGAACTTTATTTTTCCTTCCTCAACAAACAATTTCCACTTTGAGCTCGAGTCGTTGATTTCGACGGTTGCTAAAATGCCGTCACCTTTTGTAACCACAACGATTGAGCTTTTAATTTTTCCGATTATATAATTATAACCAAGCGACTCATCTTCATCAAACCAAGCTACAAGCTTGTCCTCTTTAAAAATTCCGATTGTTGAAACTTTAGAATAGTTCTTGGCATTTGTTGATTTTCGATTATCAAGCTTGCTTCCTTCCTCAATATCGCCGATAATTTGGATGCTGCCCAGAGCAAGATGGATTCCATCGCTTTTGATATCGTTGATTACTTCATCCTTCGTATAGTACTTACTGATTCCGTAAAATTCGGTACTTGCATTAAATTTTCCGTCAATTGACATTGAGGGAATATGTTCCAGAATACTGATTATTTTTAAAACCTCATTGGCCTTACAACCACGAGCAATAATAACATTATATCGGTGAAGTGTTTCTTGATTGATGGCAAAGTAGTACACATAAGGAAGAATTCCCTTTTTCGCAAGCTCCTCACCGATTATTAGAACCACGAAATGTGAGAATAAGAGCTTGTCTGTAATTATAGTCGTAAGTTTTCTTAATGCTTCTTGGGTCGTTCTTCCAATTTCACTCACAACAAGGCCCGGAGCCACATCCATTGGCCTGTTACCGACAGCATTGTTATTTATAACTTGGGCCGTAAATTCAATCGCACCTTCTTCGTTTAAATCTAGTCCAATTGCTGTCGCAATCGTCAGGTCGTCAACTTCATGTTTTTCAACACATCCGCTAACAAAGAAAAGACTAAACAAAATGATAATGATGATATATCTTTTCATATTTCTCCTTAATAGGGGTATTGTTCTTTTTTTCTTCTTTTGTTTTTAAGTAAATCCAGAGGAAAGCGCAATAATGCGTCCTTTTGACCTTCTTTGCTGAAGGGAGCAAACGGAGCAAAGTAATCAGCTCCAAAACTTCTAAGACTCGAAAAGTGAATGATTAACATAATAAACGAAAGCGTGAAACCGTAAAATCCAAATATTGATGACACAAGTGTAAAGATGTATTTTATTATTGTCACCGCCAGATTTAATTTATAGTTAGGGATAACGAGTGAACCGATCCCGGTTAAAGCAGCAACGATGACGATTAACGGCGAAATCAAACCAGCTTCAACGGATGACTGACCAATGATAATTGAACCCACAAAAGATATGGTCGTTCCGAGTGCCGTCGGCATTCTTGTTCCTGATTCGCGGAGAAGATCAAAAGCAATTAAAACCCCAAACAACTCCAAATAAGCAGGAAGCGGTGTTATCACCCTTTGTCCGGCGGCACTGAAGAGTAAGTTAATCGGGAGTAATTCGGAATGATGGAGAATAAGTAAAATATAAAAAGAAGGAAGAAATAAGGCAAGAATTAAACCCACCAACCTTAAAAAACGAAAGAAAGTTGCGATAAAAGCTTTTTGGTGAAAATCTTCGGTTGAATGCAAGAATTGTATAAAAACTGAGGGAGCGATTAATGCTTCTGGGCTGCTGTCACACAAAATAGCTACTCTTCCTTCAAGAATCTGCGCAGCAATTGTATCCGGTCTTTCCGAATAAAAGATTTTCGGAAAAATAGAAAATTGTTTTTCCCGTAAAGCAACCTCCAAACTACTGGCATCAATTACTTCAGGGATATCAATTGCTTTGATTCTTTTTTCAACTTCCTGCAAGACATTCTCATCTACTAAACCTTTTATATACATCAAAACAACATTGGTATTCGATTCTTTTCCAATTACATAGTTTTTAAAAATTAAATTCGGATTTTTTATGCGTTTTCTGATTAAAGAAAGGTTTGTCAGGAGATTTTCATTAAAAGCGTCATTACTCCCCATAACGGTAATTTGGGTCGTAGGCTTTTCAACCGGTCTTTCCTGATATAACCTTGCGCCGATGATCAAACACTTACTACAACCGTCAATCAACAAAATCATGTCACCGCTTAAGAGGGTGTTAAACAATTTTGAAAACATATTGGTTTCATCAACACCAATTGCGGTTAGGACTTTGGTTTTGAAAAACTTAAAGCGTTCCTCTTCATCTTCATAACTCTTTTTTGCTTTACTAAAATTTCTGTTAATGGCATCAATTACAGTTTTATTCAAGAGTTTTTGGTCAACCAATCCTGCAAGATAAACAATACCAACATTTATTTCTTGGTAATTATTTTCTAAAGTAAATTCTCCCGTTACAAAATCCCAGCACTCACCCTGATATGCTTTTAAATAATCAATATTTTCTTTAACTGTAGAAAAGAGACTTCTATTTAAATAATCATCATTTGATTCCGGAAATTTTGTTGTTTCCGGATTTTCTACTTTTTCATTCTTTTCTTTTTTAGAATTTTTATTAAATAATGCCATATTTTTCACCTTTTCTATTATTATGTTTCATTTTGGTAAATTTAAAACCGGAATTATACAACCCTCGATTTTCCATAATAATCATTGACAATACTAGGAAGTTATTTTATAATAATATATATAATTTCGTAGTCTGCTTGTATAAACTGTAATGATTATGAGATTCCTACTGGACGTATATTCTTGCGTTAAAGAAAAAAGATACACGGATAATTTCGTCCTTAGAAGCTTTCTTTTAAGGATTTTATTTTTTAGGAGGTAATCATGTATCAAAAGGTCAAAGGCACTCAGGATTTTATCGGTCTTGAAGCTAAAAAGTTACGCTATGTAGAGTCTAAAATCAGATCCGTGATTGAAAAATACGGATATGAGGAAATAATTACACCAATCTTTGAAAATACTGAAGTTTTTGTAAGAAGTGCCGGAGAAGAATCCGATATTGTTTCGAAAGAAATGTATACATTTTCGGATAAAGGCGGAAGAAGCCTCACCTTAAGACCGGAAGGAACGGCTCCGGTTGTCAGAAGTTTTCTTGAAAATAAACTTTATGCACAAAGGAATTTAAATAAATTTTATTATTTTGGGCCGATGTTTAGATACGAAAGACCACAAGCAGGTCGCTTTCGTGAGTTTAATCAATTCGGAATCGAAACCTTCGGAACCTCATCCCCCTTGCTAGATGCGGATGTGATCATCTCTGGAACGGAAATCTTTAATGCTTTAGGAATAAAAAACATTAAATTAAAGATTAATACAATTGGTGATTTTCCGTCAAGAACCGCTTATGCAAAACTCTTACAAGATTATTTTCGGAATAATATCTCTTCTTTATGCAGAGATTGTAACCGAAGATTAGAAAAGAATCCTTTAAGAATCTTAGATTGCAAGATTGACAAAGACAATCCTGTCCTTAAAAATGCTCCGAAAATTGATACCGTACTTTCCGATGAAGCGAAAATTTATTTTCAAAGCGTCATCGACATTCTTGATGCTTACGGAGTAAATTATGAGGTGGACAGAAACTTAGTCCGTGGACTTGACTATTATACGGATACCGTCTTTGAATATATTCTGGATAGTAATGATGAACTTGGTGGGCTTGCGATTTGCGCGGGCGGAAAATACTCCGATATGGTGAAATCATTTAAGGGTCCCGATATCCCGGGCATCGGTTATGCTTTCGGAATTGAGCGGATTATTGCGATTATGGATCTACAAAATCTCTTCCCGGCTTTAGAAACCGGCGCCGATATAGTTTTAATCGGACTTGATGAAAAAGCAAAAGAAAAAACCCTCCTTTATGCAAATAAACTCCGAATGGCCGGGTTTTATGCGGAAATGGATTATGTTAATATTAATTTAAAACCGCAGTTTAAGCTTTCTGATCAGCTGCAAGCCAAATATTTGATTATTATCGGTGAAGAAGAATTAAATAATAAAGTGTTAACCGTTAAAAATAACACTACAAAAGAACAGGAAAGTATTCCTGAAGATAGAATGATTGATTATTTTAAGGAGAAGATAAAATGAGAACTCATAATAACGGCGAATTGAGAAACTCCGATATCAACAAAGAAGTTACACTTGTCGGCTGGGTAGCAAAGAGACGTAATCTCGGTGGCATTATTTTTATAGATTTAAGAGATCGTTATGGTATTACCCAAATTGTTTGTAAACCGGACAACCCTATGTATGAGACTTTGGAAACCGTCAAGAATGAATATGTGTTACAAGTGTCCGGAAAAGTTCTGGAAAGGGAAAGCAAAAACAAAAACCTTCCAACCGGCGATATTGAAGTCGAAGCAAATAAAGTTAAGATTTTAAGCGAAGCGGAAAATCCGCCGCTGATAATTGCGGATGAAACGGATGCTTTGGAAGATTTGCGGATGAAATATCGTTATTTGGACTTAAGGCGTCCCATTCTCCAAAAGAATCTAATCACCAGACACAAGATTACAAAAGCGGTCCGAGATTATTTTGACGCACTTGATTTTGTGGAAATCGAAACCCCGGTTTTTGGAAAATCAACACCAGAAGGAGCCCGTGACTATTTGGTGCCTTCCCGCGTGCATCCGGGAAAATTCTATGCTTTGGCGCAATCCCCGCAAATTTATAAACAATTATTGATGATCGCCGGGTTTGAACGCTATTATCAGATTGTTAAGTGTTACCGGGACGAAGATTTGCGGGCCGACCGGCA
>DUTX01000120.1 GCA_012841865.1 Acholeplasmataceae bacterium
ATAGTATAGTAAGATTATGAAGGTGTAATATGCAAAGATATTTCGTGAAAAGCGAACAAATAAAAGGAAATACTGTTTCCATCCACGGACAAGATTATCACCATATCAAGAATGTGATGCGGATGAAGACTGGGGATAATGTCTATATCTGTGATCAGGTTGAAAATGTTTATCTGGCGTCGATCATTGAAATAGCAGCAGAGGAGATTATTCTTAAAATCATAGAAACAATAGTTTACCAAAGCGAGTTAAAGTGTTCTGTCGCAATCGCTTTAGGTTTAACCAGAAGAGAAAAACAAGAAGAAGTCTTAAGAAGGATTACCGAGCTCGGTGCCGATGGTTTTTTGACCGTTTCTATGGAGCGAAGCATTGTGAAGGCAAAAGGAAACGCCGAGAAAATCATCGAAAGACAACGAAGTATTGCGAAGGAAGCGGCCGAACAATCACAAAGACGGCGCATTCCTCGGATTTACGGTAATCTTAGTTTTGATGAATTCTTAAAATTTTCGGATGACTTTGACCTTACACTTTTTGCTTATGAAGAAGCTGGTAAAAGCGGAGATGCTTCTTTTAAAAGCATCATCAAGTCATTTCAAGGAAAATCTGTTTTGGTTTTGGTTGGGCCGGAAGGGGGAATCAGTCCGAGTGAAGCAGAGAAATTATTGGCGAAGGGATTTTCGGCGGTCGGACTTGGTCCGCGCATCTTGCGCTGTGAAACTGCCCCTTTGTATATTATGAGTGCCTTCAGTTATGAATGGGAGTTATAAGATGAAAGTTAGTTATTGTTCTTTAGGTTGTAAAGTAAATGAATATGAGGCTGTTGCCATTATTAATCAGTTTTTAGAATCTGGATTCAATTTGGTTCCTTTTGATGAGGAAGCCGATGTTTATATAATCAATACTTGTACCGTAACCGCAAATTCTGATGCGAAATCACGAAAGATGATTCGCCAAGCGACACGGAGAAATCCCGATGCGGTGGTCGCTGTTATGGGCTGTTTTTCTCAGCTCCACCCCGATGATGTAAAGAAAATCGGAGCGGATGTTGTTATCGGTACTAGCAATCGTCATCGTCTCTTTAATTTATGTCTTGAAGCCTTAGAAAAGAAGGACAAGCATTATTATATTGATGATATGAAAACAAACCGCGCTTATGAAGAAATTAAGGTTAATCGTTACTTAAACCATACACGCGGATTTATTAAAATTGAAGACGGTTGCGATAATTTCTGTTCCTATTGTGAGATTCCTTATGCACGCGGGCGTGTCCGGAGCAGAAAAGCAGATGATATCATCAGCGAAATTGAAAAACTGACTGCTCAAGGTATGAAAGAACTTGTTTTAAGCGGTATCAATACCGGTGCTTACGGAAAGGACTTGGAAGGTTTCGGTTTTGTTGATTTGCTTGCGGAAATCTTGAAAGTTAAAGAGTTAGGCAGGATTCGGATTTCATCAATCGAGGTTACACAATTAACCCCTGAATTGCTGGCTTTGATTGCGGAAAATCGCGATCACTTCTGCAATCACTTCCACATTCCCTTACAAAACGGAAATGATGAAATCCTGAAATTAATGAATAGAAAATATGATACCGAGTATTATTACGAAAAAATTAAAGAAATTCGTAAGATCTTCCCCGATGCAAATATTACAACCGATTATATGGTCGGTTTTCCTGGAGAAACTGCTGAACATTTTCAAGCAGGTCTAGAATTTGCCCGGAAAGTGGGATTTGGTGA
>DUTX01000012.1 GCA_012841865.1 Acholeplasmataceae bacterium
CACACAAAATTGCCACATCATCCATCGAGGATTATGACCGATATTTGGTCAATTTTTCTCCAAAAGTTATAACAAAGTACGATCAATCTATGTCGTTTTTGCTTAATTGCTTTACTAACCCAAAACCATCAAGAAGGCATAAACTATCTCTTTCCGATACAGAAGCTCAAAATTTTTTGTCCATTGTTAACAAAATGATTGATTTAAACAACAAGGATACACCACACAAAAATATCAAAATGGAATTGTTCTTGTTACAATTGCTTTTATTTATCAACGACAGCATCGACAATAAACAATACTATAACACCGAAACAGACGAAGACCCAAGGCTAAACGAAATAATGAAGTTTATTCAAGAAAACTACAGTAATCCTATTTCGCTAGATATGCTAAGCAGCAATTTTTCGTACAATAAATATTATCTTTGCCGTCTTTTCAAAGAAAAGATGGGATTTGGAATCAGCGATTATATCAAATCGTGCAGATTGTCTAAAGCAATACTGCTCTTACAAGAAGGTATGTCCGTTTCTGATGTTGCACTAAAAACAGGATTTGGAAGTGATACCTATTTTATTTCCACATTTAAAAAGAACTTTGGAACTTCACCAAAACAATATCTCAAGAAAATGTAAAATAAAGGAGTAACAATGAACGATTTTGTTAAATTATGCGAAGAACTAGATATTCCTGCACCGGTCGTAGAAATACTGTTAAAAACACAAATACCTTTTGATGAAACACAAACAAATTTTCTTATTAACCAATTGACAAATAAAGATCAATATAAAACTGCATATGAATGGCTAAAAGAATTTGATGGGTTTGTTCAACTGAAAGTTATGCTTATGGCTAGCATAACCACAAAAAAACAATATGAACTTTTAGGAATCGAACACCATATTTTTGTTGACACCTTTAAATGCTTTTCAAGATTTATCAACGAACACAAAATTAGTTATGGCGAATATGGTTTTGATCGCGGTTTTTGGGTAGGGCGCCAACTTTCTTGTTTGATCTTCCGTCTAGGCGAACTGGAATATGAACTCAGCACCTTGGAAGATCAACCTGCAATTTCCATTCATATTCCATCAGACTGTAACCTATCTCCAAGCAAGCTGGACGAATCCTTTGCTCTTGCTAAAACCTTTTTTTCAAAAATATTCAAAGAATATTCCAACGTACCATATTTTTGCTATTGTTGGCTTCTCTCGCCAAATTTAAAACTTGTTTTACCTGCAACATCAAAAATCATTTTGTTCCAAAACAGATTTGATATAGTAAAATTAAACGAGGACGGGACCAGCTATATTCAATGGGTTTTCAAAAATAAAAACCTTTCGCCACAAGATTTTCCCGAAGACACTTCACTACAAATCAATATAAAACGCCACGTTCTAAATGGCGGTAAAATTGGTGAAGCTTTGGGTATTTTGAAGTAATTCTACAAGTAAACCATCAAAATCAAGATACTATCCTTTGTATTAATTACAATATTTCAATCCAACAAAATGCAAACTCACTATTTTCTTTAGTGAGTTTTTTTAATTAACAACGGAATAATTAAATTAAACTAGCAAAAAGAAAAGGATTCAATGAAGTAAATCTAACCCCCCACTGAATCCAAACTTTAAAAAACCCAATTTTAATCAATTTTATATTTAATCTTAAAAACAAGCTAATCTAATCAAATAACCCTTCCTTTTAAATTTAATTTCACCAAAAGATTTTTCAAGTAAATAGTCTTTCCGATATGGCAATTCTTCTTCTCACACATCTATATTAAAAATAATCTTTACCAAATATCCAATGATAAAGGATAATACTGCAACACCCAAACTGATTACAATCATTTCCCAGAATCTTTTCTTGAAGTTTAGGTTCTTTGCTACAGAAATATAGAATGTAAAGCCAAGGATGATTAAAATGACTACACCGATTGTAATCGCAAGCGCTAAATAAATGCTCGAAATTTCTAATGAAAAAATATTATAGGTAATGTTTGCTGGAACAAGCAAAAATGGAAGTATCATGCAGATTACCGTAATAATATAAGCAACTCCCGTATAAAGCGCCGATTTTAAGGCTTTGCTGTGATTGCCTTCTTGTTTTGTGGAAAGGTATTCGGAACTTGCCATCGAAAATGAAGCAGCAATCCCGGTAATTAGTCCCGAAAAGGCTACGATCTTGGAATTTGCAAGTGCGAAAGTTAATCCCGCAAGTGTTCCGGTTAATTCCACTAAAGCATCGTTTAAGCCCAAAACCATCGAACCGATATAGTTCAATCTTTCTTCATTAATCGAAGCAATCAAAGCATCTTCATGTTTTTCTTCGTCTTCAATTAATTTTTCGATATTATCAATCTTACCGATATATTTACGATAATTGCCCTGGGTTTTATCCTCTCCTTTTTCCATTAACCTGATTCCAAAAGTAATTCCAAATATAATGGAAATGAAATAATAAAACCATAATTGAAACTTGTAAGGTTTTAGTTCTTTTCCTGTAACCTTTTTCCAAAAATGATAATGACCATATTCTTCTTTCGCAATCGCCACTAATACTTTCTTATTATGCTCATTCTTTTCCCTTTTCGCAAGCTTCAAATACAAATGATAATCCGTAAGCTCGCTTCTTTGAAAATGCTTAAGTTCTTTCATTGTTTTCGTATCCATCTAATCACTCCTCTTTCTTATCATCTAAGTTCTTAAATAATCTAATGCTCCAAACATTCATGTTAAATTTGTTTACATAAAAGTGCAAAGCTTTTTCATAATCCTTTGTTGCAGTCAATAAAACTATTCGGTAAACTGCTTGAGATTTTAAATATTCTTCCAAATGAAGAAACAATTTACTCCCAAGCCCTAAACTCCGATATCCCGCTTTTACATAAACTTCTTCTACTTCAAAATAAGGAGTTCCTTCAGGCATGATGCTACCCATATTTTTGGAATTATAAATTTTTCCAAAGATAAAACCAATCACCTTTTCTTCTTTCACTGCAACAAAACAAGTATAATCAAGTAGCTCCTCATATGTATCGGCTACAAAACCATAGGTGATATTTTCTTTTTCCCATTCCTTCGTTAATTCTACAACCTGAAGTATATCTTCTTTATTTGCCTTCCTGATAATCATAGTTGCTCCACTCACAATATTTTAACATTTTCTAGAATATTTTTAAATCATTTCTATAAGAAAGGGCATTCCATTTTTTCGGAATACCCTTTACATTATACCAAATAACCATTTTCCCGAGTAAATTTAATATAATAAATTTTTAAGAGAGGCATATTCGGCATCTTAAACGTAAGTTCTTGGACTTCAGGTTTAAGCAGGTCCTCTATTTCTTTGCCTTCCCAAATTAAATGAACGTACTCGGGGTAATCAATAAATGGATTTCTGTTTCCTTGCGGTGTAATTTCCTTTCCGTTAAGGTCATAAGCGATACCGCTATAGATAAATTCATTTCTCTGCAGTTCAAACTCATCGACAGGGTCTTCCTTATGCCACTCTAGTAATAAATCAAGAATGCCGGCATAAGCTCCTTCCAGCGTATAATTTGTATCTGGGTCGTTAACCAGTTTTGAAACATCATTCGTTAGGGTTAGAAAATCATACATAATGGCCATATAAAAGAGGATTCTTGCAACATCACCCTTATGGTCATCTCCGGGATAAAAACCTTCGCTTCCGACCGTTTTAGCAACCCCACTTCCCGCAGCAAAATAACGATTTGACCTAGTTTGGTTAATACCGGTAATTGCTCTTAAATTATGTAAATCAGAACCTTGGTTTTTGCTATTATTATTGACGCGAGGAATTCCTAATTTGGAATTGGGCCAGACATGCTCGCGTTGCCACGCGCCTGCGCCGGATCCAATCCAGACTGTCGCAATTACAGCATTATCATAGATTCCCCTAACGCTTTCATTATTGTTTGAGGGATCACGGTCGCTATAAGCTAAGATATATCTGGCTTCCCCATAACTTTTCCGGTTAAAGTCTTTATTAATAATTTCATGAAGTTCTTCTGCCAAAGCTTCACCGGTGAGGTTTTTTGCGGAAAAGTAATAATCTCCACTTTCATAATCTGTTTGATAGTAGTAAAACCCGTTTTCATCTTGTTCAAAAAGCGTGAATCCTGGTTTTTCCGGATTTTCCGGAATATAACTATCAAGATACCCTTCGCTATAAAGATAAACAAATGCTCCCACAAATAAGAGTAGGATTATAATTAATAAAGTTGCAACCAGTTTCGGTCTTCTTTTATAAGTTCTTCTGATCTGCTTTTTAACTTTCTTGACAGTTTTTCGTTTCATCTTCTGCTCCTCTCTTTAACAGATTATTAACTTTTCTCTTAGAGTATAACATAATTAATTTTTTTTATAAAGTTTATTACCTAACCCCGTCCTTTTTTATAAATAAATTCTCAATTTGAGTAATAATATATTATAAGGTGAGATTTTATGAAATATTTCTTTGGACCAAAAAATAAGAAAAATTATTTTGAAGGCTGGTATTTTAAGCACACTTCCGAACATTTAAATATCGCCTTTATTCCGAGTATTGCTGTTGTTGATAATGAGAAAAAAGCATATATCCAAGTCATCAGTAATCTCTTTTCAGAATGTTTCGAGTTTTCGTATGATGATTTTGTAGCTGAAACTAAATCATTAAATATTAAAATAGAAAACAACACTTTTACAGAACAAGGCTTAAATATAGATTTAAAAAATGATAATTTTGAGATAAAAGGCAAGCTTACATATTCAGACTTTCTACCTTTAAAATATGATATCATGGGACCGTTTAAATATTTTCCAAAAATGGAATGTAAACATAATATCTTTTCAATGAAACATTTTGTAAATGGTAAAATCAGCATCAACAATCAAGAATATCTCTTCATAAACGATTTAGGCTATATTGAAGGTGATTACGGGGTATCATTCCCAGAAAAATATATCTGGATACAAGCAAATATTATGACTGATGTCGCAATCTCTTTATCAATCGCAACAATCCCTTACGGCTTCATCAACTTTACCGGTGTAATCGCTGTGCTTATCATTGGTTCCAAAGAATATCGATTTGCGACTTATAATTTTACAAAAATTATTAAAAACACAAACGAGCACATAAAACTAAAAAAGAGAAATCTTACCTTAGACGTTTTTATTAAAGACTCCGATAAATTTGCTTTAGCAGCACCAAAAAACGGACTGATGACTAGAAAAGTTCATGAATCTATGAAGGCAACAATTGAAGTTATGCTTTCAAAAAAAGGATCTGTAATATATCAAGGAATTGCCAATAATGCTTCTGTTGAAATCGGATAAATATTATTCCTTTAAGGTTTTTTAGATAAAATACTAAAAAAATAGGAAAAAGTTTTTAAACTAAGGTTGCATAAAAGCAACCTTTTTTACTCTTAATATGGTGAAAACGTTCTTTTCATTTTGTAAACGTTATTTTCATTCATTTTCATTTTTCGATGCTATAATATGTATAAAGACTATAACTGACTAGAAAAACAAAAAATAAAGAGGTGAAAGATGAAAGCGTGGAGAGATTTTCAAGCCGGGTTATGGCAAGAAAAAATTGATGTCAGAGATTTTATTCAGAAGAATTATGAGCCTTATTATGGAGACGAAAGTTTCTTAGAAGGTGCTTCTGAAAGAACCATAAAACTTTTAGATGAGTATTCTAAATATCAAAAGCTGGAAAATGAAAAAGGTGTAGTTGATATGGAAACTAAAATTCCTTCAACCATCACTGCATATGAAGCCGGATATTTAGATCAAGATAATGAGGTTATTGTTGGTCTGCAAACCGATAAACCTTTAAAAAGAGCTTTTATGCCTTTTGGCGGAATCAGGATTGCAACAAAAGCTGCAGAAGCTTATGGTTATAAAATTAACCCTGAGTTGGTTGAAATCTTTACAAAATACCGTAAAACTCATAACCAAGGCGTATTTGATGTTTATACAAAAGAAATGCGCTTGGCAAGAAAAACAGCGGTTGTTACCGGCCTTCCGGACGGATACGGTAGAGGGAGAATCATCGGTGATTACCGAAGAGTCCCCTTATATGGTGTTGATCGCTTAATCGAAGAAAAGCGGAAAGAAAAAGCTTCATTTAAGGGCGCAATGACTGAAGAAGTTATCAGAGCCCGTGAAGAGTTACAAGAACAAATCAACGCTTTACATGAGTTAAAAGAAATGGCAGCAAAATACGGATATGACATTTCCCGTCCGGCGGAAAATGCAAAGGAAGCTATCCAGTGGCTCTACTTTGCATACCTCGGTGCTGTTAAAGAACAAAACGGCGCGGCAATGAGTTTAGGCAGGGATACAGTTTTTATTGATATTTATCTGGAAAGAGACTTAAAAGAAGGAACTATAACCGAGGCGGAAGCTCAAGAATTAATCGATCACTTTGTCTTAAAACTCAGAATGGTTCGCTTTGCAAGAACTCCCGAATACAATGAGTTATTCACTGGTGACCCGACTTGGGTGACTGAGTCAATTGGTGGTGTCGGCCTTGATGGTAGACCACTCATTACCAAAACTTCATACAGAATGCTTAACACCTTATATAACCTCGGACCTTCACCCGAACCGAATCTAACCATTCTATGGAGTGATAAACTTCCAGAAACCTTTAAGAAGTTTGCAGCAAAGGTCAGCATCGATACCAGTTCGATTCAATATGAAAATGATGATTTGATGCGTGAACTTTGTGGCGATGATTATGCCATCAGTTGTTGTGTGTCGCCGATGGCAATCGGTAAAGAAATGCAATTCTTCGGTGCTAGGGCTAATCTTGCGAAAGCATTGCTTTATGCGATTAATGACGGTGTCGATGAAATCCAAGAAGTCAAGGTTATCGACGGTGTCGGTAAATTAGATAATGAAGTTTTAAATTATGATGAAGTTATCCAAAAGTTTGACTATGTTTTGGATTGGCTCGCCGATATCTATGTAAATACATTAAATGTTATCCACTATATGCATGATAAATATGCTTATGAAAGACTGCAAATGGCTCTGCATGATTATGATGTGAAAAGGAATTTCGCAACCGGACTTGCGGGCTTATCGGTTGTAGCTGACTCCCTTTCCGCAATCAAATACGCGCAAGTCAAACCAATTCGTAATGAAAAAGGCATTGCAGTTGACTTTGAAACAGTTGGGGACTTCCCGAAATATGGAAACAATGACGACAGAGTCGATCAAATAGCGAAAAAGTTAGTTGAAGTCTTCAAACAAAAAATCGAAAAACATAAAACTTATCGGGATGCAAAACACTCACTTTCGATTCTGACAATTACCTCAAATGTTGTTTACGGAAAGAAAACCGGTTCAACTCCTGACGGAAGAAAGAAAGGCGAAGCCTTTGCTCCCGGAGCAAATCCCATGCATGGACGCGACTCTTCAGGTGCGCTCGCATCCTTAATGAGTGTTGCGAAAATTCCATTCTTTGTGGCTAATGACGGCGTCAGCAATACCTTCAGCATCATACCAAGTGCTTTGGGTGAAGATTACAAAGATTTCTTAGAAGAAAACAAATCAAACTCTGCCGTTGACAATCTTGTACAATTACTTGATGGCTACTTCGCAAACAAAGCCCATCATTTAAATGTCAATGTATTAAACAGAGAAATGTTGATTGATGCCATGAATAATCCTGAAAACTATCCTAATCTAACCATCAGAGTTTCCGGATATGCCGTTAACTTCCATAAGCTGACTAAAGAACAACAAGAAGAAATCATCAGCAGGACCTTCCATAATCGTCTATGATTGCAAATGTCCATTCAATCGAAACTTTCAGCAGCGTTGACGGTCCCGGAATCAGATATGTCTTATTCCTCCAAGGCTGCAATATGGCTTGCAAGTTTTGCCATAATATCGACGCAACCTTTAAAACAAAAAACAAAATGATGACTGTTGATGAGGTTGTTGAAGATTATCTCAAATACCAAGCCTTCTACAAAAACGGAGGAATTACAGTCTCTGGTGGCGAACCCCTCTTACAAAAAGAATTTATCCTTGAACTATTCAAGAAACTAAAAGCGCTCGGAGTTCACACTGCCATTCAGACCTCTGGATCAGTTTATCGGGATATAACAATCTTTGATGAAATCATTGCCTTAACCGATTTGTTCATCATCGATTTAAAAGGCGTTAATAATTATGAAGCTTATAAACTTGCCCGAGCTAAAATCAACAATACCTTTAAATTGTTTGATAAACTAAATTCCTTAAACAAACAATTCCTAATCTCTTATGTTTTACTTCCGGAAGTAAACGATAGCGATGAAATCGCCCAAGATTTGGCTAAGATTTTAAAGCAATATGATAGCAATAACTTTCAATTCAAAGTCTTAGGCTATCATAAATTAGGAGTTGAAAAGTGGAAGCGGCTCGGCTTAAAATATGAACTTGAAGATGTTAGAGAAGCCACTAAAGAAGATATTAGAATATTTTTAGATAAAATCAGAAAATATTCAAAACGAGATTCTAAAGAGATTAAATTCTCCATTAACAAAGGTGAAGAACTAAGGACTGTATAGTCTTTAACTTCACCTTTTTTATTGCAATATCTTCTTTACAAATTCTGACTTTAAACTCATATTTCCAAATCCCGGAATTTTACAATCTATATCATGATCAGAATCGACAAGTTTAATATTTGTAACTTTAGTGCCTTGTTTTAAGATCTCTTTGGAGCCTTTAACTTTTAAATTCTTAATTACCATTACCGTATCTCCGTCTTCTAAGATATTTCCATAAGCATCTTTGTAGACTTTCACATCATCGTTTGGATTTTGTTCATCCTTCCATTTGAATTGACATGAAGAGCATACATTAAAGCCATCCTCTTCATAACTCCATTCAAATCCACAACTCGGACAAATCATTGTATCTACTCCTTTCAATTATTACATTACTAGTATACTATATTTAAACGTTTTTTGAAAGTTTATGAAGCATTATAGAAAATAGCTAATTATATAATAAAAAAGCTTTTAAGTAAACCACTTAAAAAGCTTTTCCTTAACACAATACTTAAATTAAATACTTGAGCCTATTATTAATAATAATAGAAATCAAATCAACAAGATAAAACAGCGGGAAAATCAGAATGTTTAGAATCGCAAGCAATACTTTCTTTTTGTCAAGTCTGATGACGACACCGAATAATAAATTGGTTATTGGTATTATTGCTAAAATAATACTTACCAAATAACCCAAACCGAAATAACCTTTTGATTTTCTCAAATTACTTCTCCTTTCAATTTTAAATATACAATCTGAGATTTACAAAGAAAAGAAATTTTTATTCATTGTCTTTATCATACCATACTTCACAAAATTTTTCATCTTAAATAAGATAAAATTGTTAGTTAATCAGATAGTTAATATTTCCGCATTCTAAAAAGTTTCAATTGCTTTGATTTATTTTACTGCGTATTCATAGATAATTAAACTTTTATGTTTCTTGCTGTAGCCGATACAGATATAATTATACTCCGAGATAAAAGATTCAGGATTATATTCATTAGACTCATAACAATACAATAAGAATTTATCGTAAGAGCTTGTTTCAATTAAGAAAATTTTAGATAACAGCTCTTCTGTTTTTTCCGAAAAGCTATCAACCCAATAATCTTCGTTTAGATTGTTTTCAAATATTAATACTTCTTCTTCATCAAGAAATCTGACAACACTTTTGTACTTGTAATATAGTTTATCTTTTGTTACTTGTTTGCCTTTGGTATTATCTTCTGTAACTATCCTAAAGCTCTTGGGAAAGTCAACTTGAATAGTTGCTTCGATTTTATGTAAATACTTTGGATCAGTTTTAAAATGATTTAAAATCAGAAAATGCGTTGAGCCAAAAAGAAACAACAAAGTACTGAAGATTGCACCGACAACAATATTGCCGGTTGTTTGGTAATTTTTCTTTTTCATCACCAAACCAAAGATTAAGCAAGCAAGCGTAATCGGTAAAAATAACCAAAGAATCCAAATAGATTTTAAGAAATAATACCCGCCGTCAATCGTTGTGATTGAATCATATTGCTGGGTCCTTAAAGCTGCCAGTATCATTGCTCCAATTAAAGAAATCGGAGTTAAAACAATCAGAAGAATCGAAATTGTTCTGACAATCACATTATTTTGGGGAGCGGGTATAAACTGATTGAAATTTAAATCTTCAGCTGTTAAAATTTCGATTTGTTCTCCCTCTTTATCACTGTATTTTAAACAAATAGACTTCAACAATGGAAATTTGGTCTTTTCGTAAAGACTTTGATTGAATTCTTCGGTATCAATCATTTCAAAGATTTGGATTGCTGATTCTTGCTGCTCAGCAAATATTTTTGAACGCAGTTTCAAAAGTTTTTCTTGATAATACCTTGCTTCAAATAGTTTATTTTCCGCAATCAAAATAATCATCTGAATATAATACAAATATTTATAATTTTTAAGTTTTTGATATTTTTCTATTAAATATTTTGCTTTAACAGTTTTTCCTAGCATCATATAGACAAAAACCAACGAGGCGACAGCCAGGTAAACATTAGCTGGAAAAAAACATTTTTCAATTTTTTGATTTAAATATTCAGTGGCACCATCGTAATTATTATTATCTATGTAGGATTTAACTTTTCGGTTGATTAGTTTGGTTTCAATAAATCTAGTGAATATTAAACTTAAAAGAAAAATTATATACAGAAATAAAAACAACTTTGTTTCCGTAAATATTAGCAAGAACACCGTTAATAAAATAATTAAAATAAACATCCCCGTCAAAAAAAATTTAGCTCGTTTCACAATATCCCTCTCTTTATAGCATTAATTACTAAAATAAGCTTTTATTTATCAAAACCAATTATATAATAATTGTTTATAAATGTAAATACAACCTCATAATTCAGCCATAATTAACAGAAAAACAAAAAAAGGATATCCGATTATGAACTGATACATGTCAAGTAGACAGTAATAAAAATAAAAATATTTAAGCTATTAATGCTTGTTTTCGATATTCTATCGGAGGCAAGCATTTTAATTTACCTTGTAATCGCTTATGATTATAAAA
>DUTX01000121.1 GCA_012841865.1 Acholeplasmataceae bacterium
AGCTCGCAAGCAAGCAGAGCATCTAAGACTTTCGTTTTGTAACGAATCAGATTTTTAGTTACGGAAAGGACGCGGTTGTTTAGATTGCTGATTTTATCGACTAAAAGCGGATCGACATATGCTCCTGGTTTCGGTAAGCGGAGTTCCGCTTCGGTCAAAGCCGTATCAATACGCATGCCTGTTAAAAATTCAGATTTTTCTTCCGCAGGCAAAGTGAATTCGGTTACGGCATCGTCTTTGATTGCTACCACCCCCGAAGCCAGTTCTAATGCGTTTCTTAGAAGACTGTTATAATTAACATTAAAATCAGCAGCTTCCCGAATAAAATCCTCATTTTTTGGCGGAAAGGAAACAGCCATAAAGAAGCTGTGTTCTTTCATAATTCTTAAGAAAAATAGGTGCAGCTCTAATGATTGTTTTACAAACATTTCATTTGTCATACTTATTCCTCCTCTTAATATATATATGAAAAGTCTGGGACATTAATTCATATTATCGATCCCAAGGGTATTCCTTGACAAAATTAAAAACTTGGGATAAAATAATATCAGCAACACTCTGAACAAGGTTTGTAAATACGAACTAAACAAAAAAGGAGAAACTATGGCTAAAATTGTAACTTTTGGGGAAATAATGTTAAGGTTATCGCCGCCCGGATATCGGCGGTTTATCCAAGCTGATAGTTTTGATGTTATCTATGGTGGAGGAGAAGCTAATGTTGCTGTTTCCCTTGCTAATTACGGTCATCATTCATGCTATGTTACAAAACTTCCAAAGCATGAAATCGGACAAAGCGCGATTAATTCTTTAAGAAAACTCGGAGTCGATACAAGCTATATTGCGAGAGGCGGAGAGCGAATCGGCATCTATTACCTTGAACATGGCGCTTCGATGCGGCCTTCCAAAGTAATCTATGACCGTGCCAATTCTTCAATCGCAACCGCGGAGGAAACGGATTTTGACTTTGATGCTATCTTTAAAGATGCTGATTGGTTTCATTTTACCGGAATCACACCTGCGCTTTCGAAGAAATCTGCTTTGGTTTTGGAAGAGGCTTTAAAGGTTGCGAAGAAATATAAGGTTACAGTTTCTTGTGACCTAAATTATCGGAAGAAACTTTGGACTGAAAAGGAAGCCCAAGCAGTCATGACCCGTTTGATGCAATATGTCGATGTTTGCATCGGTAACGAAGAAGATGCGGATAAATGTTTAGGCTTTAAACCACAAGGAACCGATGTTACAAGTGGGAAGCTATCTTTAGAGGGATATAAAGGAATTTTTAAAGCGATGATGGAAAAATTCAATTTCCGTTTTGTTGCAACAACCTTACGGGAGAGTTATTCCGCAAGCGACAATGGTTGGAGCGCTCTTATTTATGACGGTCAAGAATTCTATCATTCGAAAAAATATGATATCAGGATTGTTGATAGAGTCGGGGGCGGCGACAGTTTTGCTTCCGGTTTAATTCACGGCTTGCTTACAAAAGATAATTTCCAAGCTGCTTTGGAATTCGCTGTCGGAGCAAGCGCTTTAAAACATACGATTTTTGGTGACTATAACCTTGTCAGCGCCGAAGAAGTGGAAAATTTAATTAAAGGCGATGCTTCAGGTCGCGTACAAAGATAAAGAAAGGAGAAATATTAATGATTTTAAAAACAAGATATTCCAATCATCCGGAAGATGTAAAACATTATACAACCGATGATTTGCGTGAACATTTTTTGATAGAGGAAGTATTTATTCCTGACGAAATTAATTTGACTTATTCTCATAATGACCGGATAATTGCCGGAGGCGCAATGCCAGTAAAAGAAGAATTGAAACTAGCAAGCGCGAAAGAACTCGCAAGTGAATATTTCTTGGAACTCAGAGAAATGGGAGTTATCAATATCGGTGGCGACGGCGTAATGGTTCTAGACGGAAAAGAATATCAGATGAATTACCAAGACGGTATCTATGTCGGACGCGGAACCAAGGAAGTTGTTTTCCGTTCAAAAGATTCGAACAAACCTGCAAAATTTTATATTAATTCTGCGCCTGCGCATAAAGAATATCCGACCGTCCACATTCCTTTAGAAAAGGCTAATAAAGTAGCTTTAGGAAATGATGATAACTTAAATAAACGCGTTATTAACCAATATGTTCATCCCGCAGTTTGCGAGAGCTGTCAGTTGGTTATGGGACTGACCATCCTTGCTCCGCGGAATGTTTGGAATACAATGCCTACGCATACTCATGAAAGAAGAATGGAAGTTTATATTTACTTTAATCTTCCCGAAGATGATTTTGTTGTCCATTTGATGGGCGAAGGTGATGAAACCAGACATTTAATGGTCAGAAACGAACAAGCCGTAATCTCTCCGAGCTGGAGTATTCATGCCGGCGTCGGTACCAGAAATTATTGTTTCATTTGGGGAATGTGTGGCGAAAACAAAACATTCACCGATATGGATCATATCGCTATGAAAGATCTTAAGTAATTGGTAACTGCTATGAGAAAACTTGATGTTTTAAACCGAATTGTACAAACGGGAATTACTGCTGTTGTTAGAGCCAAAGATGAAGAAATGGCTGAAAAAATCAGTGCTGCATGCATAAAAGGCGGAATATCTTCGATTGAAATTACCTTTACGGTTGACGGTGCCGAAAATGTCATCCGCAGCTTAAGAAAGAAATTTTCCCGCGATGAACTCATTGTTGGCGCGGGTACTGTTCTTGATTCAGAAACAGCAAGAATTGCGATCTTAAGCGGTGCCGAGTTTATCGTCGGACCATCTTTCAATCCGGAAGTTGCTGCCTTATGCAATCGCTATCAGATTCCTTATATCCCGGGCTGTATGACAATCAAAGAAATGATTATTGCAATGGAAGCGGGTGCAGACATTTTGAAAGTCTTCCCCGGAAGCGCGCTCGGACCAAGCTTTATCAAAGCTGTTAAAGGTCCCCTTCCGCATGCCAATTTAATGCCAACGGGTGGAGTAAGTCTAAGTAATGTACAAGAATGGATTAAAAACGGTTGCGTTGCTGTCGGTGTCGGTGGCGAACTTACAGCACCAGCAAAAACCGGTGATTATGATAAAATTACCGAACTAGCAAAAGCTTTTATTGAAAAGATCAAAGAAGCAAGAAAATAGGGGCTGTAAAGAAATAAACTAGCCCAAAATAAAAGGTGAAGCACTTAAGATTCTTTTCTTGGTTTCACCTTTTTATACGTCTATTTAATTATATAAAAATAAGGCCTCCTATGGTATAACCCGAGTTTGCCACTTCGTGAAAGTAGAAAGTCCCCTTGAAAAAGGGGATTCCTTTAAAAAACTATTGTTTTTACATGTTTTATGCTATTTTTGTTTACTTTTATAGTGTTTTTATGTTTA
>DUTX01000187.1 GCA_012841865.1 Acholeplasmataceae bacterium
AATCTACGCTGATATTCATATCCTCTGCAAGTTTTACAATATCTTCTTCCTCTGTGGGCAGGAACTCATGCAAAGGCGGGTCTAAGAGCCTGATGGTTACGGGGAATTCCTTCATGGCTTCAAAGATACCCTCGAAATCCTTGCGCTGCATGGGCAGGAGTTTAGAGAGAGCAGTTCTTCTCTGCTCTAAGTTATCGGAAAGTATCATCTCACGCATTGCGGGAATTCTGTCGACTTCGAAGAACATATGCTCTGTACGAGTGAGGCCTATGCCTTCCGCTCCGAGTTCAATAGCTTTCCTTGCATCGTGCGGGGTATCGGCATTTGTGCGCACCTTGAGAACCCTGATCTCGTCTGCCCAAGACATTACTGTTGCAAAATCTCCGGAAACCTCGGCGTCTACAAGAGGAAGTGCTCCCACGTACACATTGCCGGCGGAGCCGTCAAGGCTGATTGTTTCTCCCTCGTTAACTCTGATATCACCAACGGTGAAGTATTTTTCTCTTTCGTTGATACGGATATCTCCGCAACCTGCGACACAGCACTTGCCCATACCTCTGGCAACAACAGCGGCGTGAGAGGTTCTGCCGCCCGTTGCGGTGAGTATGCCCTGAGCTGCGGCCATGCCCTCGATATCGTCGGGGTTGGTTTCATTCCTGACAAGAAGAACCGGACCGTTTGCCGCCGCGGCTTTCGCCTCTCTGGCGGTGAAATAGACAGCGCCTACAGCGGCACCTGGAGAGGCAGCCAAACCGGAGGCAAGGACTTTGCTTTTCTTGAGAGCTGTTTCGTCAAAGCCGGGGTGCAGCAGTGCGTCGAGCTGATTCGGCTCTATCTTCAAAAGCGCTTCTTCCTCGGTGCAGATTCCTTCTTTTACCAAATCGGCAGCTATCTTGAGAGCGGCTTGAGCGGTGCGTTTGCCGTTTCTTGTTTGCAGCATGAAGAGCTTACCTCTCTCAATGGTGAACTCCATGTCCTGAACATCCTTATAGTGCAGCTCGAGCTTTTTGGAAACGGCTTTGAATTCTTCGTAAGCCGCGTGATTTGTCTCTTTCATGTGCTCGATGGGTTCAGGAGTGCGGATGCCGGCAACAACGTCTTCGCCCTGAGCATTCATGAGGTACTCTCCATAGAGCTCGTCTGTGCCGTCTGCGGGGTTGCGGGAGAATGCAACTCCCGTTCCGCAGTCATCTCCCATATTTCCGAAAACCATCATCTGGACATTGACGGCCGTTCCCCAGCTGGAGGGAATGTCGTTTAAGCGGCGGTAAATTATGGCGCGCTCGTTCATCCAGGAGCCGAAAACTGCACGTATAGCGGCCATGAGCTGAACCTTGGGATCCTGCGGGAACTCATCGCCGGTAATTTCTTTATAAAGCGCCTTAAAACGCTCTGTAAGCTCCATCATGGCCGCGGCGTCAAGGTCGGTATCCTCTTCGGCACCGAAGCTTTCTTTGAGCTCGTCCATTACGTCTTCATACTTCTGTCTGTCCTGACCCATGGCGACATTTGCAAACATGTGTATGAAGCGCCTGTAGC
>DUTX01000122.1 GCA_012841865.1 Acholeplasmataceae bacterium
TACCGAACCAGGTGGCGTTATGGTGAACGGGGAATTCGTTATCTCTTTCTTGATGCCGGCCATGTTTGTCAGAATCTTTATCTTTCCGCTACCGCAATTGATGCCGGTGCTTGTGCAGTCGGTGCTTTCAATGATGAAGAAATTAATGGTTTACTTGGCCTTGACGGAACTAATCTCTTTGTCATTTACTTAGCAACTGTCGGAAAATTGGTTTCAAAAGCTTAAATTACAAGCGGCAACGCTTGTTTTTAATTTTTTAATTGTTTTTCAGTTTTTGAAGTGTTATAATGAATAAAACTAAACGGAGGCGTAGATGGAGTTAGTACTGTATTTTAAGACTGATGTCCGCAGGAAAAAGGAAGTTAGAAGAAAGGGTTTATTGAAGGTTTTAAATGCCCTTGCAAAGGAATATGATTTTAGGATTTATCCAAATGAAACAGTTTTTGCTTTAGAATTTTTCCCTTCAGCTTATCTATATTTAGAGCTTTTGGAAGGAAACTTAAACGGTTCTGCAATTATTGCTACCTGGGGACCGGGCTATCATAAATTCCTTTGTGAATTTATTGATGTGCTTGCGAAAAGGTTAAAGGTTAGTTTTCTTGCTGATGATGAAAGCAAATATTTTGAAACCAGAGATTTTGGAAAACTCACAGCAATATATCTACAAAAACTGGAAAACCATCT
Organism: Acholeplasmataceae bacterium; assembly: GCA_012841865.1. Lineage (GTDB taxonomy): Bacteria > Bacillota_I > Bacilli_A > ML615J-28 > CAG-698 > DTU067. The sequence goes on from DUTX01000122.1 coordinate 685, forward strand.
CAAAGCTTGTTATGAAGAAAAGAACCCATTTCTTGTTTGGGAAAACCCCGATTGGTATCCTCTCCCCCTACCTAATACTTTTATAGCACCGCTCAAAAGATGGGATGTTGAAGAAGTAAGAACAGTTATTGAAAACAGATTCTTTAATAAGTTTGCTTTAAATTTCTATATTTGGCCACATGCGGAAAAAGACGAATACTTTTTTCGAAACCTTGGTCTTTATTTACTTCGAACCGAATTCCCTTGGGTTGAACCACGTTTTTCGGAAGAAGAAAGTATGATTATCTTAATGCTTGAATGCTTTCAAAAAGCCCGGGAACTAAACCCAGTAATTGAACTGCCAGATGCGGAGATTGAAGCAGTAAAAATGATTCTTTCTGGAGAAGAAGCCGCAATAGGCCAAGGCTACCGGAACGAAACCATTGTTTACCGTATTTCCGGAGATTGGAGTGTTAAGTTACCGGGAGAATTTATACGTAGACAAGAAGAAGACACGACAGTATTTTGGTCGGATCAAAGAATAGTTCGGATCGGCGATGTTGAGATTCCTCAAGAAATGCGTGATATATCGATTGAGGAAATTGATGATGCCCAGGAAGCACGGGGGGAAAAGGTTTATTATGAAGCGGGGGACTTGGAATACCGCGGGAATTTGTTTTATGTTCCCGATGAAGAAATACCTTATTATTGTTTGGATGGGGTTGTAAAAAGGGGAAACTATCTTGCGCTTGTTGTCATTACCTGGCTTGAAGAAGAAGATACCGACTGGGCACTTAACACCTTTACAAGTATTATAAAAAAACAATAAGAAAATAACTAAATACAAACCATTATTTACACTAATTAACCTAGCAAAAGAAGGAGAAGAATTGTGAAAAAGATTAAACCAAGGAAGAAACCAAATCTTGCTATTTTACTTTTTGTTGGACTCGCAACAATGACGATTATCATCTTTATTATCGACAGAGACAGTTCAGTTAAACTTACCGAAATTTTTGCACTTGCTACTGGAATTTCCGGGATTATTTCCTTTTTGATTGAAATGGTCAGAGGCAAGAAATTAGCAGAAGCGGAATTCATCGTTAATCTCAATCAAATGTTTACTACAAACGACCAATACCGTAAAGCCTACACCTATTTTGAAGAATATGATTTTGAAAACAAGCCTAACATTGAATGTCTAACGAATGCGGAAATCAGCAATTATTTAACTTTCTTTGAAACTTTTTATCTTTTGATTGTAAGAAACATCATCGATATTTCGATGATTGATGATTTATTTGGTTATCGGTTCTTTTTAGCTGTCCATAACCCTTGTGTGCAAGCAAGGAAACTTGTAAAAAGTCCAGAAAACTTTCCCAATATCTATAAACTCGAAAAGCTTTGGCTTAATTACCGAAAAAAGCATAAGCTTCCTATTTACCATGAGGAAAGAAGTTTGGAAAACTGTGTGCCCCAAGAAATTTATGAACGGGTGCTACAAAAGCGATGAGCAGAATCAAGATTTTACCGGATGCTTATGAAATCAAACCGCTTTCGGATATATATTTACCCGAATTATTGAAACTCCAGGAAAATGCATTTTTAAACCTTGAAAATGAGGAGCTACTTCGAAGAAATTCTGATACAACGCTCCGAGATTGTTTGGTTAACCATTATACTTTAGGAGTTATCTATAAAGGCATTCTAATTGCTTTCGGGATTCTCTATTTTGGAAAACTTACCAATGAGAATATTGGCTATGATTTAGATTTAAACATTGATGAAATAATAAAGACAGCAAATATTAAACTTATCATCGTTCATAGCGCATATCGCGGAAACGGTTTACAAAGACGCTTAATCGGCGAACTTGAAAAAGAAGCTATAAAAAGAGGTTTTAATACCCTCGCTTGTACAATCGCCCCAGGAAATTTTTATAGCATCCGTAATTTCGAGGCTTGTGGTTTCAAGTTTTATAAACAAAAACAGAAATATAATGGTTTAATCCGAAATATTTACTTAAAAAAAATATAAGTCCGAACTTCGGACTTTTTTTCTTCCGTCTTTATATTACTTGACACTGATAAAAAGAAAGTTTATAATTTATTTAGATTTGTATGGAGGGAAATATGAAAAAACTATTGCTTGTTGTTGATTTTCAAAATGATTTTGTAACGGGGAGTTTGGGATTTTCCGGTGCAGAAAAATTAGAAGAAGTTATTGTACAAAAGATAAATGAATACAAAAAAAACGGCGATGATGTGATTTTTACGCTAGATACTCACGATGAAGATTATCCAGAAACTGTCGAAGGAAAATATCTTCCAATCAAACATTGCCAGAAAGGAAGCTTATCTAGAACTTGAATAATCTGAATTTTATATCCACTAA
>DUTX01000123.1 GCA_012841865.1 Acholeplasmataceae bacterium
CGGAACCGAAGAAGACTTCCGGATGTTTGTACAAGAATGCCACCGCTTCGGAATCAAAGTCATGCTTGATGCCGTTTTTAATCATTGTGGGTGGTTCCATCCCTTTTTTCAGGATGTAATCAAAAGAAAAAAAGCTTCCCCCTATTGGGATTGCTTCTTTATTGAAGATGAGGATTTCATTGATTTTCCGATTTCCGAGAACGGTCTACCGATTCTTCCGGAAAATTATCAACCGAAATTCCGGACTTTTGCAAAAACGGTAATGATGCCGAAGTTAAACACAGCAAACCCCTTTATGGAAAACTATCTTCTTGATGTCGCTAAGTATTGGATAGAAAAATTTGATATTGACGGTTGGCGACTCGATGTCAGCAATGAAGTCAGCCATCATTTCTGGCGAAAGTTTCGCACTGCCGTCCGTTCCATAAAACCCGATTGTTATATTGTCGGTGAAAATTGGGACGATGCCAATGCTTGGTTAAGAGGCGATCAATTCGATGCCGTAATGAATTATGAACTTGCTTACCCGCTTTGGAAATTCTTTGGCACCAAAGAAGAAAAGATTAAAAGTGAAGAGTTTGTTTATTTCATTAATGATTTACTTGTAAAATATCCGAAGAACGTCGCTCCTTATATGTATAATTTAATTGACTCGCATGATACAATGCGGATGTTACACCGTGTCGGTGAAAACAAAGAAATCTTAAAACTTGCTTATGTTTTCCTTTTCGCTTTTACCGGAAGTCCATCCATCTTCTACGGTGACGAAATCGGTCTTACCGGTGCTCATGATCCTGATTGCAGACGTTGCATGATTTGGGATGAAAAAGAACAAGACTTGGAATTGTTAAGTTTCTTTAAAAAGTTAATCCAAATCAGAAAAACCAATCCTGATTTCCAAGATGTCGATCTAACCTGGTTGAGTAAAAATGATAATTGTTTGGTTTTTCAAAAACAAAACACCATTATCATCATTAATAATTCGGATAAGCCCAGAGAATTTGCTTTCGAATACAATTTACTAGATATGGTTCAAGAAACTAAAGTGGAACAGGTTCATGTTCAACCTTATGGATACCGGATCTTGAAAATACTTAAATAATCAGAAATTATGTGTTATAATAGTTTTAAGGAGAGATGAGTATGAAAGTTACGATTCGTGATATTGCAAAAAAGGCGAATGTGAGCGTTGCAACCGTAAGCAGAGCAATCAATAATAAAGGCTATGTCCATCCAGAAACAAAAAAGATTGTCGATGAGGTTGTTAGAGAAATGGGTTATACTCCCAACCAGCTTGCCCGTTTACTCTTAAAAAGACAATCGGGGATTATCGGAATCATCATCCCTCATATTGATTCGCCTTTTATCAGTGAATTAATCGGCGGTATTGAACATGAAGCCATCAGTAACGGTTACAAAGTCATGCTTTGTATAACCAATAATGATTCGGAAAGAGAACTTGAATATATCCGTATCTTTGAACAATACATGATTGATGGCTTGATTATTTGTTCCAATTTCTTAAATCCGGAAAAGTTAATCGCCTTAAACATTCCGATTGTTTCTGTGGATCATATCATCGATCCAAATATTCCTTCGATTACAACCGATAATATCGGCGGCGGCAGGATGGCGGCAGAAAAATTGATTGCTTCCGGAGCTAATAATTTCGTTTTATTCCGTGGTCCTTCCTTCTTAATCACGACATCGGAGAGAACTTTAGGATTTGTAGAAACAGTCAAGAACCATAATTATCCTTATGAGTATTATGACTTTGACCTAATCACCCCTGATTATAAATTTATCTTTAATTATCTGCTCAATAATCCGCAAATTAATGGAATCTTTACCTTATCAGATACGCTCGGAGTAATGACCACCGGCATCCTTAATAAAATCGGTAGAAAATTGGGTGAAGATATCTTCTTGGTAAGCTTTGATGGGCTACCTATGTCAAAGTGGATTTACCCTGCTTTAACCGTTATCTCACAACCGATTAAATATATCGGCGTCGAAGCGACATCAACACTCTTAAAACTCTTAGATGGGAAAGAAATACCCGAACAACATAAGATTATCCAAGTTTCACTTCGAGAAAGAGAAACCACAAAATAAACAAAAAACCGAGATCAATTTCTCGGTTTTTATTCTTCGTGATCCAATACCTGGATTATCTCACCAATAAACATCCTATGATAATCTTTTTGCAGGTAAAAACGATTTTTGATTGTCTCCGAAATTGCTTCCGGTTCAAAATCAGTTTCATATAGCTTCCTACAAATAAAAGTCAAACGCGCTTCCGAATAAGTGACGGCATTATGTTTAACAGGAATCGGAGTTAAATTGCATTTTTTAATTTTATCCTCATCCCGCCCGCTATGTGAGCCCAAATAAGTAAGTTTGTCATGAAAACTTTTTGGAAAAAAGGATACCGTGAAATAGGGTTCTTTAAGCAGAAACTGATAAGTGAAGCGCGAAGGCCTTACGTAAACTGTGAAAATGTTCCGACGCCAAAGCGTTCCAATCGCAGCCCAGGAAATCGTCATTGCGTTAAAACTGTCGATTGTTCCTGCGGTCAGCAAACCATAATCTTTCTCAATGAGATCAAAGAAGTTTTCCCTAAAAGTACTAATGTCTTTTTCTTTCATACACCACCCTAATAAAAACAACTTTCACCGATAAATTCACGCAATAAGGAATTGCAGGGAACATAACGGTCGTTGATGTCTTTTATATATTTTAAGAATTTTACAAGTCGGTTGGCTTGGATAAAATATTCATCATTACGGCCGATTGCTTCCAAAATAGGTAAAGCATATTTTTTCAAAACTCCGAGTTCATAGGTCAGCTCGGTATTAAAAACAAAGTCGGCTTGTTCCTGATAAGGATAAATCCATTTAAACTCGCCACGGCGGACCGAAGGCCACATAGCAATCGTTTCGGAAGCAGGAGTTTTTCGGAAACGAGCATCGCGGACAATTCTTCTTAACATCCGAATCTCGGAAGCGGAAATCGGATTGTGATTATCGATATTAATCTGCGGGGTTGGGCTGATATAAATTTTAAACTTTTGATGTTTCGGAATCGACATCGTAAGTTGTTCGTTTAAAGCATGGATCCCTTCGATAATAATCGGCGTATCCTTCGGAATCTTGACTTTGGGTCCTTTTACTCTTCTACCTAGTTTAAAATCAAAAACCGGCATTTCAACTTCTTCGCCTTGAATCAAAGCCAAAAGATGTTCGTTAAAAAGTTTGATATCCAAAGCAGCAATGTTTTCTAAATCAGGTTCTCCGTATTCATCAAGCGGAGCCTCATCCCGATCTAAATAATAATCGTCCATCGAAATCTTAACAGGATAAATTCCTCTCGTCATTAGTTCAATCCGGAGGCGATGTGAGAAAGTGGTTTTTCCGGAAGAGGAAGGACCGGCAATAGCAATCAACCGAATATTCTCGATATCCTCCTTGATTTTTAAGCCCAGTTCCGAAAGCATATTATTGTGTTTGGTTTCACACATATTTACTAAATCAACTACGGAGCCGCTTTCGACTTGCTTATTCAAATGAGCAATCGTATCAGACTTGCATAAGGTTGACCAATTTAGGGCATCGCGCAACATCCGTCCGAACGAAGGCGAGTCTTCGAAATCCGGAATTTCTCCGTTTTCTTCCGCCCGGGGAAGTTGAATTAAAAAGCCCGGATGATAGAGACGAAGAATATATTTGTTTAAATAGCCGGTGGAAGGAACCATATAGCCGAACATATAATTTACATAATCCCCGCACCGGTAGGCATTTACATAATCTTCGGGACGGTATTTCAAAATTTCAATCTTATCGTCATATCCTCTTTCCTGATAAAGCTTGATTGCTTCTTCTTTAGACATTTTGCTTCGTTTGATTGGTAAATCTGCTTCAACCAAAGCTTTAATTTCTTCGTTTAATCTTAGTAAGAATTTATCATCGACTTTGATATTATCGTCTAAAATCAAACAACATAATGAACGAGATACGCATTGACTGAATCTGACTTTAATATTCGGATAAAGCCTTTCTAAAGCCATCAGAACCAAATAGCGAAAACTAGTCTCATACACTCTTACGGCATCAAAGTCCTTTAAATCAAGGAATTCGACTTCACAATCATAATTAATATAATAGTCTAATTCCCGCAAACGGTTGTTAACGGTCGCAATATAACATTTTACCCCAAATTGCTTGGCCATTTCTTTTAATGTTATTTTATCGGAAAATTGGTATTCCTGATTTTGATATTTTACGGTAAACATGTTTGAACTCCTTTCATTCTTCAAGACCGGTATTAATATTATACCATATTTTCCCGAAATCAATGAGGAATATATTTTAAGGGTCTCAAAAAGTGGTATTGATATTTTAATATAAGCAGCAGCAATAGTCAATAAAATAAAAAAGAACCCCACAGGTTCTTAGTTATTTGCTGACGGCTTTTTTAGCTTTCTCACATAAAACCGAGAAAGACTTCGCATCATTAACCGCAAGTTCAGCCAACATTTTACGGTTAATTTCAATCTTAGCTTTCTTTAAGCCGAACATTAGTTTATTATAAGAAAGACCGTTCAATCTTGCTCCGGCATTGATTCTAGTAATCCAAAGCTTTCTGAAATCTCTTTTTCTACGTTTACGGTCGCGATAAGCATAAGTCAGAGACTTCATAACTTGTTGATTGGCGGTTCTATATAATGTATGTTTTGAGCCAAAATAACCCTTGGCTAATTTTAAAATCTTTTTCCGTCTTCTTCTGGAAACAAATCCACCCTTTGTGCGTGGCATAGTATTTACCTCCTTAAATTATTTTATATTTGCAACTTGTTTTTTAATACGCTTCATATCAGCGGGACTGACGGTAGACTCTTTGCGAAGATGTCTAATTCTTTTTTGTGTTTTGCCCGGAGCCAAATGACTGTTGCCCGGTCTTCCTCTCATCACAAGACCCGATCCCGTGATCTTGATTCTCTTCTTTGTTGCCCGATGGGTTTTCATTTTAGGCATATAATTCACTCCTTATCTTATTTTTTGTCTTTTTTCGGACTTAACATTAGCGTCATATTCCTACCTTCCAAAGTAGGTTTGTTGTCGACGGCGGCGATATCAGCAGTTCCTTCAATAAATTTGTTTAACATTCTATCGGCATCAGCGTCAGTCGATAACATCCGCATCCGACGTCCAAAACGAAGGGTAACTTTCAGTTTATCTCCGTCCATCAAGAACTGGCGCCCTCTCCTAAGCTTGGTCTCAAAGTCATTAGAACTGATAACCGGAGTAAGCCAAATTTCCTTAATATTTACTACCTTTTGATTTTTCTTTGACTCCCGTGCTTTTCTTTGTTGCTCATAGCGGAATTTGCTATAATCCAAAAAACGGCAAACGGGGATTTTCGCGTTCGGAGCGACACAAACTAAGTCTAAACCAATGGCATCTGCCATTTTTTGTGCAACTTCGATTGGTTTAACCCCTAATGACTCTCCTTTCTCATTAATGACCAAAACTTCGGGTGCATTGATGTTGTCATTAATCAATGCTTCCGCCCTGCGTTCAAGATTCTTACTAATATAAAGCACCTCCTAAAATTTTTGTTATATCATAGCAAAAGAAAAGTGAGCGCAAAAGGCACCCACAAAAATACTATAATAAAATATACAGTTTCTAACCCGCCAATACAGAATCGACTAGGTGAGAAGTGGGTACTTCTACTTTTAACTATGATAAATTACTACTATATTATATAATATTTAAGTTTTAATGTCAAGGCAAATATCATTTTATTTATAAATCTCGTGCTAAATAAAGCAAAAGATTTAATAAGAGTAGGATAATTATCATCATTAAGACATGAACGGTACCGTGATATAATTCCGGTTTTTCGGAAAGAAAATTCGGAATCACCAGATTAAAATAATAAGGAAAGAAACCACTCTTTTCATTAATAATTGAACCCGTGATAAAAAGCATTAAAGGAATTGCTATAACATAGAGGTTTCTTAAGATTTGCATAAGTGCTAAACTTAAAAGTCCGTAATCCAAAGTTAATAAAAGCAATTTAAGAAAAGCAGGAAAACTTGGGGAAGAGAACCTCTTTAAAAAACAAACTCCGCACAGTAAATACAAGGAAAATTCCAATAATAGAAAGAAAATCAAGTAAAGAAAGATTACCAAAACTTTTGAACAAAAATAAACAGTTCTAGATACTTCAGCAACCAAAACCAGTTCCGCATATTGATCTGCCTTTGGAAGCAAAGAGTAAGCAAAAGTAAAAACGGAAATAAATATTCCGATTAATTTTAAGAGAAAAAAAGAACTTTCAAAATAATAAAAATCAGCAAACCCGGAAATATCATCTTTAAAAGAAAGAGCGGATTCTAAAAAACCAAGAAAGGAAAGAAAAAGGACCGCTAATAAGATAAAAAGGCTTGTTCTATTGAATAAATAATGGTAGTGTAAACGAATAAGTTTTTTCATCCCTGCACTTCCAATTTAATTTTTCTATCAACAATTTGTTCATAGTACTTGGGACTGTGAGTTGAGACTATGATCGTGTTTCCTTCCGTTTTCAATTCTTTTAATTTAGTGATAAATTGTTTAACGGAGCGAGAATCAATTCCGCTTAAAGGTTCATCAAAAATCAGCAATTCCTTCTTTCCGTATAAAGCCTGCAATAAAAGTGTCTTTTGCTTCATCCCTTTTGAAAGTTCTCTGAATTCCTTCTTACGGGCTTCAAGAAGTTCCCATTCCGTCAATATTTCTTCTATAGCTTCTAAATCAAGGAGCAATTTTAAAAACTCCTCTAAACTAATAAAATCAGGGAAGTGAAACCTTTCCGGAACATAGGCAATCTTTCTGCATGCAATACGAACGGTTCCGGAATCAAAATTAATCAAGCCAAGCAAGCCTTTTATCAAAGTTGTTTTTCCGGAACCATTCGCACCAACCAACAAAATAAACTCCCCCTTTTTTATCTTTAGATTTAAATTATCTAAGACCTTATTTCGGCCGTAGACTTTTGTAATATTCTTAACTTCAATAATTGTCATGAGTCTGAATTTCCAAATCATTAATCAAACCAAGGGGAAACTCATAATCCGTAAAAAAAGTAAATTCATTAAAATATAGATTCCTTATTTCGCCCTTTAATTCATACTCCACAATAAAACCCAACTCTTTAACCGGAAGCAGAGTTTTATATTTTAAAGGAAGTAGAATCTTCACTTCGCTTTTCGGTTTAATGGTGAAGTTTATATTCCCGACCTCGACTTTATAAGGATTATAACTTCCGATTAGTTCCTGAATATCTTCGCCGGATTTTATCGTTTTAGCTTCCGGAAAGATAATATCACTTAAAGCGGGATGCAAGATTTGAGAAAAGACTTTAAGATCCGTAACCGTAATTTCCGCAGAAGTTTTATTTTTTAAAGTAAAACAAATTCCAACCAAGGTTTTAACGTCATCAATCTTATTCACAATTCCTTGTAAATGGGAAACAGATAGCTCCTCGCTTCCGAATCCGGAAATCTTATACAAAGAGAAACTGCCGAGCTTAAGAAATATTACCTCTCCGTTTCGTAGTTCTAAACCTAAGTAAGCTTCCGAAAGCAGAAATTCAAAATCAGTTTCGGTAACCAGTTCCACTTCAAAAATATAATCATAGCCATAATAGGTTTCCTCATTCACGGTTAATTTGTTATCGTTATTCTCTATCGAAAGTAATTTTAAAGGCAAAACATTTTCCCTTTCCGAATCAGTAATCCAAACCTCGGCAACTGCTTGCCTATTCGTAAGTAAAGCATCATTTCTGTTCAAGAAAATTTCTACTTCGATTTCCTCTTTTTCGAAATGAGTTGCTACATAATTATAGGAATGCGGAAATGTGAAAAAACTGACGGTCTTATCTTGTTTCTTGATAAAAATGAGGACTGCAAGCCCAGAGATGATAATTATAGCTGAAAAGATATAAAAGAATTTCTTCATTCCTCGATCTCCGTTGTGAGCAGTTCATGATACCTAGTTACCACCTTGACATATTCCCAAGCTCCTTTTTTCGAAGTGATTCCGAGGATATAATGCTTGCTTACACCATTGGTAACCAAACATTCACCGGTGATTCGAAAAACAAGGCGTTGATTAGGTTCAACGATGACATTGAATTTGGTTTCCTCAAAGCGAGTGTAGGACTCCGTGTCCTTTTTTTCACCGGAGCCGCCGATGCTTCCGGATAAATCAGCTTTTTTGATTTTACCTTGAATTTTACCGGAAATGGACCCTGTAATCTTCCAACTGTTTTCACTATACTCTTTTTCCTGCAAAACATAATTAATCGCAAGCGGTTGCTTGGTGCGATTCGCTTTTGCAAAAATGACCGTGCCCACATAGTTTGCTTCCTCTTGAATCAAGAAATAGTGATGACGCCATCCCCAAAATTTCCGTTTCCCCATCGCCTGATAACCCGTAGCTATTTCTTCTTCTGTCATTTCCGCAAGCAACTTTCCGTCGCCAATTAAAGCAATTTCCGAAAAACCTTCATGACCGCTTGCTGCATTTACTTCTTGTGCTGCCAAAAGCGGTAATAGTAAGATGATTGTAAAAGCGATAAAAATTTTTTTCATATTAAACCCCCATTCTTATATTAGATACAGGGGTTCTTTTTTCGTTAAAAAAGGCCGCTATTTTGCGGCGGCCATAAATTTTTCAATATCATCAATTTCTTTAATAATATCAGCGCTTAAATTAATAACTCCTTCTGCGGTAATCAAGATATTGTCTTCAATCCGGACCCCGATTCCTTCTTCTTCGATATAGATGCCCGGTTCGACGGTTAAAACCATTCCCGGTTGGAGTGTTTCTTCATAATTTCCGGGATCATGCGTATCAAGGCCGATAAAATGGCCGATACTGTGCCAATAATATTTAGAGAGTTCCTTGTTTTCCTTGATTAAACCCAAGCGTTTTAATGCATCAACCAGCAACTCTTTCGCATACTCATTAAACTCTTTCCAAGTAATGCCCGGCTTCAGGTATTCAATGCATTTTTTATTGACATCAAGAACTTCTTGGTAAACTTCCCGGCATCTTGGAGTGAATTTTCCGTCAACGGGAATCGTACGGCTGATGTCGCTCACATAAAAGTCGGTTCTGGCGCCTAAATCAAAGAGAACCAGTTCTCCGGCTTCCATTACTTTATTATTCTTTACATAATGTAATATTGCAGCGTTTTTGCCGGAAGCGCAAATAGTTTTAAAAGCATGGGTCTTCTGTCCGTTCATTTTGATATATTGGTCAAAGTAAGACTCAAGTTGATATTCATAAATGCCCGGACGGGACATTTTCATTAAAGTTTCGAGTCCACCTTTAGTGGTTTTTAAACTTTCTTTAATTAACTCAATTTCTTCTGCCCTTTTGATCGTTCTTAAACCGATGACGATATCATAAGCATTCTTAACAGAAATCTCCGGGTAATCGTCTTTGAATTTTCTCGAAAAAATAATTTCTTGCGAAGTTAAATCTGGGTTTTTGTTTCTTTTTAAATCTAAATAAAGAACCTCCGGTTTCTTCTCATAATTTCGGTGCGCGTTAAAAAGATTAAAGAAAAAATCTTCAAACTCATCACGATAACGGACTTCTGAGATTCCGGATATCTCACTAGCTTCTTCTTTTTCAAGCTTCCTACCGACCCATTTACTTAAAACTGGATCATTTTTTTCAATAAAGAGAATTGTTTTCGGAGTTTCTCTTTTGATGATTGCTAAAACGACATTGGCTTGATTGATACCGGTTAAATAATAGAAATTCTTATTAACTTCAAATTCGAAATCTTCGTCCGCTGATTTCGGATAAGTCAAACCTGAAAAAAAGAGCGAAAGCGAATTGTTTTCAATTTTATTAAAATAATTCTCGCGGTTTTGTGTGTAAAATTGTTTATCCATATTAACCTGCCTTTTCTATCATTCCTAAAATGACGAATTTTAATTCCTTTACTTGTTTTTCCGCTTCTTTCGGATCAGCGGAAACTGTTGAAAAATAGATTTTTAATTTCGGTTCGGTTCCGCTCGGACGTAAAACCACCCAAGCTTTATTTTCAAGGTAAAATTTAATTACGTTTGAAGCAGGAAGGGAAAGGTGAACTTCACCGTTAGCAAGATAACGGATTCTCTTCAAATAATCTTCAGTAGCGATGATTGAATAGTTACCGAAATGTGTAAACCGGTTGTTTCGAAAGTAGTTCATAATGTTTTTGATTTTTTCGGCACCTTTCCGACCTTCAAATTGAAGATTGACGAGTCCGTCCTCATGATAACCATATTTTTGGTAAATTTCCTCTAAAACGTCGAGCAAGGTTTTACCTTGAAGCTTATAAAAATTAGCTGCTTCAGAACAAAGAACCAAAGCTTGCAATGAATCTTTATCGCGCACAAAAGGTTTTACAACATAACCGAAAGATTCTTCGTAACCGAAGAAAAATTCCTTTTCTGTGTTTTCCAGCAAGCGAGCTTGCTCGCCGATAAACTTAAATCCGGTTAAAGTCGAAACTACTTCCAAGCCTGCCTCTTCCGCAATCTTTCTTCCTAAATCAGAAGTAACGATTGTATTAAACATAACGGCAGGTTTTTTCGGTTTCTTTTCGTTTACAAGATAATAGAGGAGAATCGCTCCCGTTTGGTTTCCATTTAGCAAACGATAACCTTCTCCGTTTTTAACGGCCACTCCAATTCTGTCAGCATCCGGATCGGTTGCGAGTAAAATATCAGCATTTAATTTTTTACCGTATTCGATAGCAAGAGCAAATGCTTCTGGGTCTTCCGGATTCGGATAAGTAACAGTTTTAAAATCCGGGTCGGGGACCATTTGTTCAGTAACTGTTCGGTAATTATAACCAAAGTCTCTTAAGAGCTTTTCGCCGTGGAGCGCTGCCGTTCCATGGAGAGGGGTAAAGACAACTAGGAAATTATCTTTTTTCAGCTTCGGATGCACGGCAACTTTCTTGACTTCATCAAGATAGGCTTGATCTATTTCTGCGTCGATAATCCTAATTAACCCTTCGCTTTTCAGCGTTTCCAAATCTTCGCTCATTATCTCAAAGATATCGGGAGCTTTATTCACTTCTTCAAGTACTTCCTCAACCAAATCGGGAACCAACTGACAACCATATTCGTCATAAATTTTATAGCCGTTAAAATGCGGAGGGTTGTGACTTGCGGTAATGACAATACCGCCTTGGGCTTGGAGATATCTGACCGCAAAAGATAATTCCGGGGTCGGTGTAATCTTATCAAAAAGATAAACCTTAATCTGCATTCCTCCAAGAACCTTTGCACATTCTTCCGCAAACTCCTTCGATTTATGACGCGAATCATAAGCTATGACAACCGCAGGTCGGGAGTATTTATTTAAAAGGTACTTGCCGTACCCATAATTTGCTCTTCTTAAGGTATAGAAATTCATCCGATTGGTTCCGGGGCCGATAATTCCGCGCATTCCTGCGGTTCCAAATTCTAAATCTTTATAAAAGGCCTCCACCAAATCGGCTTCGCTCATCATATCTAGTTCTTTTTTTAAATCTTTATCTAACTCGGGAAACTCTTTCCATCTCTTAATTTCCATAATTCCTCCAAATATCTAGGCATAATTTAAATCGACCGTAATGACCGGCTGAAGACGGCTGTCATACTCTTTTAAACGCTTGCTGATTTCAGCCCTCAATTCTTCACTTCGCAAACGGAATTCATAAGGTATTACGACATCGAAAATTATTTTTATTTGTTCCCCTTCATATGCAATCCGAAAATCATGAAAATCAAGTTTTTCATCAATTTCTTTTAGGATTCTCTCCGTCACCCCCTTTAAACGGAGAGTTTCTTTACTGGTAGTATCGATTGGATCCATATGGATAACCAAATCAATATTATATTTTTCCATAAAATCTTTTTCAATTTTATCAATAATTTCATGGCTCTCTTTAATATTCACTCCGGAATCAACTTCCGCATGGACGGTGATAAAGGTTTTACCGGGCCCATAGCTATGGATTACTAGATCATGGGTTCCTAAGATTCCGGGATAAGATAAAATTTCGTTTTCAACCTTTTCAACAAACTCCGGTTCCGGTGCTTCGCCGATTAAGGGCGAAATCATTTCTTTTAACATTTGGACACCGTTTACGATAATCATTATCGATACAAGCAAACCGATATAGCCATCAATATTTAAACTGAAATAACGGAAAACAAGACAGGAAATTAAAACTGCTCCGGTTTGTAAACAGTCATTTCTGCTGTCCGCAGAAGATGTGAGTAAGGTTTTAGAATTAATTAAATTTCCGTTCGCCCGATAAAAAAGGCTCTGCCAAAGTTTTATTATAATCGCAACCGCAAGCATCAATAAAGTAAAATTATCGACGCTTAAAGCCGTTGGCTTAATAATCTTTTCAACCGATGATTTAAAAAGCGCACCACCGACCACAAGTATGATTGTAGAAATGATTAAACCGGTCACATATTCCAGTCGCTCGTGGCCATAGGGATGGTTTTTATCCGCCGGCATACTTGACATTTTAAAACCGATTAAAGTAATAACTGAAGTGGCGGCATCGGATAGATTATTAATCCCGTCGGCGGTAAGCGCAATACTGCCGATTAGGATTCCGGTAATGATTTTAAATCCGGAAAGAAACAGATTGCTGATAATTCCGACGATTCCGGAAAGAATTCCGTAGGCAGAACGGACCTTCGGGTTTTCATAATTTTGATAATTTTTAATAAAGATTTTTATAAGTAATTTACGCATATTATACTTCTATCTATTATTGTTTATAATTATTCTAATTTTACTCTTTTTTCCTTTTTTTCGCAAGCCCGAAGCTAAAATACTTTATTCAGACTTCTTCTCGGGAAAAATTTCTTCTATTCTTTCTTCAACAAACTTAACCGTATTCTTTAAGAACTTTCCTAAATCAGTTACAAAATCATTTACTTTTTCTTCAAACTCTTCTTTTTGTTTCTGAAAAGCTTTATTTTTAGTATTTAACTCTTCCAAGAGTTTGTTTGCTTCATCAATAGTTATTTCCCCGGTTTCAAGCATTCGCAAAATCCGCATTCTTTCTTCCATTTTTTCACCTCCGTTTCATTATATACAGAAACGAAAGATTTAGAAATGAAAAAACTTTAAACCGAAGTTTAAAGTCTTCATCGATTAGTTGTTTTCTAAAAATTGAACGATGTCGCCGACCTTTCTGATGTTTTGTGCAGCTTCATCGCTGACTTGCAGATCAAATTCTTCTTCGATTGCCATGATTAACTCAACGGCATCCAAGGAATCGGCACCTAAGTCTTCAGCAAGACGAGATTCAAGCTGAATATCTTCTTCCTTTAAATTTAATTCTTTGGCAATTATTTTTTTTACTTTTTCAAATACCATAGTTATTTCCTCCTAAGATTTGTTTTATTATATACGATTTTAGATATTTTGTCAATACTACCACCCTGAAAGCCAGCTTTCTTCAATACAAATTTAGGTTAAAACCTTTTCTTGAAACTTTCTCGGAATTATAAATTTCAGCAGTTTCGGAAGAATTTCTATTTTAATCTTGGTTTCCTTTACAACTTCACCGTCAAAGCAGCAATTAATCGGTTTTTCAGCTTCAATTTCCACTAATTTTCCGCGTTTAAAATAGATAGTATCTTTTAATTCCGGCATATCAAGGTGCTTTCCGTCTTTAAACTTTTTCACAAACTTCAAAAACTTAAGCCTTGATAGTTTACTAACCGTAACCACATCTAATAAACCATCATCCACGCGAGCATGGGGCGCACAATAAAAACCGCCGCCATAACAAATCGCATTCGCAACCGCACATAAAGTAGTTTCACCAGTAAAAAATTCTTCGCCGTCAATAAAGATTTTTAGTTTCTTGGTCAGTTTGGAAAAGAAACTGACAATTAAACCAAGAATATAGGCTCCTTTTCCGCCTACTAAGGGCAAGCGTCGGTAGTTAATCATCCGATCGCAGACATCGGCATCAAGTCCTAAATTAAAGATATTGATAACATAACGTTCATTGAAACCCAAAACATCAATATCAACTGCATCGCCCTTAATCAAGGCCGGAAGATTGCGGAAATCAGCAACCGTTCCGAAATACTTGACAAAATCATTTCCAGAGCCAATCGGAAAACAAGTAATTTCGGTATTTTCATAACCGATGGCACCGTTGGCGACTTCATTCAAAGTACCGTCGCCCCCACAACTGTAAAAACGCTTCTTCTCCTCCGGGTGTTCGCGGCAATATTGTTCGACGAATTGGCGCGCATCCAAAACTCCTTTGGTAAGGTAAATCTGATAATCTTTTTCCTCTAGTTCCTGTTTCACAATTTCCTTAACCATTTCAGTGAGATTGCGCTTACCCGCTTTCGGATTAATGATAAAAATGTGTTTCATAAAGCTCCTCTCTTAATTTATGCTCATAATGAGTTTTTTTGAGAAATTATAAAAGTCAAAGTTCACATATTCAACAATTTTTAAAGGAAAATTAGCGATCAAACCATCAAGCGCAATAAACATCATTTTTACGGCTTCCAAGTGATGTTCTTGGTTTAACAGCGCCATAATTTCTTTAATTATTTTTCGCGATTCCCAGTCGCTTTTCTTCAATAAGTGTTTTAAACCTAATTTCGCATTTTCCGCATCAAAGCGGAGCCGAAACAAAGAACCAAATTCTTCAAACAAATAATTTGCGAGCCTAAGACAAGAGATAACATCATGCCTTTTACAAGCAACATGATAATCATTTGCTAACAAAGAAAAAAGATTCAAGAGTTCTCCGATTTCTTGCGGTGAAAAAGCATAAGGAATCTTTTTATATTCAGCTAAGATTTTTTTGGGGTCGTAGATTACGATGATCTCGCCATACTGAGTAAAGGATCGATCCTTAACCGCATAGAGATTTATTCGATATCCATTATCATAAACACAGATTACCTCGGGATGGATATGAAAAACAAAATTATAATAAAGAATCGCATGATAAGCTTGCAAATACTCGATTCGTTTATCCAGGAAAAAATCATAATCTTTCTCTGAAACCAAAACGAATAAATCGATATCCGAATATTCATCATGTTCCTGGCGGGCAATTTCACCTTTCAGATAAATGGCATCACAAATCCTGTCAGCAATAATTTTTTCGGATACTACTTCTACTATTTTATACTGCTCCAATTTTATCACCCAACTTATTATACAACAAAAGTAAAAATAAGCCAATATCAACGAAAACAAGTTTCGAAAAATATTAGCTTTCAGTTCTATGCTTCGTGCGGAGGAATCATACTTAATTCCACGCGGCCTTTCATCGGTTCAACCGAGACCACCCACACTTTTACAATCTGCCCGACACTGACTTTATCTTGCGGACGGCGGATATATTCTTTACTCATTCGGGAAAGATGGACCAGGCCGTCTTCTTTGACACCGCAGTCAACGAAAGCACCGAAGTCAACGACATTGCGAACAGTGCCTTGAAGTTCCATTCCCGGTTTTAAATCTTCAAGTTTTAAGACATCACTTCTAAGAATCGGTTTATCAAAACTGTCACGCGGGTCGCGCAGGGGTGCCACAAAGGCATCAAGAATATCGTCAAATGTGTATTCGCCGACATCGAGGCCTTCTCGGAGTTCCCTCCGATCGGCTTTCTTGATCGCTGTAATCAATTCTTCGCTACCGATATCATCTTTTGTAAAGCTAAGTCTCTCTAAAATCTTTTCCGCGATTTCATAACTTTCCGGATGAATTCCCGTCATATCAAGTTTCTCATTGCCGTCAGGAATTCTTAAGAAACCGTAAGCTTGTTCTAAGGTT
Organism: Acholeplasmataceae bacterium; assembly: GCA_012841865.1. Taxonomy (GTDB): domain Bacteria; phylum Bacillota_I; class Bacilli_A; order ML615J-28; family CAG-698; genus DTU067. The sequence goes on from DUTX01000123.1 coordinate 15,885, forward strand.
TTCGGTCCGATACCTTTGATATTTTTTAATTCTTCGCGGTTTACAAAGCTTCCGTTTTCATTTCGGAAATTAACGATGAGTTTTGCAAAGCGTGCATTTAAACCGGATACGCGCTGTAACAAAGGAACAGAGGCGCTGTTAATGTTGACACCGACTTTGTTAACTGCACTCGAAACTACAAAGTCGAGCGATTCGTTTAATTTTGATTGCGTAACATCGTATTGATATTGACCGACACCGATTGATTTCGGATCAATCTTCACAAGTTCCGCAAGCGGGTCTTGAAGACGCCGGGCGATGGAAACCGCCGATCTTTCTTCGACTTGGAAGTCTGGGAATTCTTCACGTGCAAGGTTGCTCGCAGAATATACGGAAGCACCAGCTTCGTTTACGATAATATAGTGAACCTCTTTGTCCGTCAGTTTCAATGTTTCCGCAACAAAAGCTTCAGTTTCCCTGCTTGCGGTTCCATTACCGATCGCAATCACTTCAATTTCATATTTATCAATTAAATCAAGGACTGTTTTTGCGCTCCTATCAAAGCTTTCTTCACTCACTTCCGCATTCTTTCGGGTCTGATTCGGGAAAATTACGCCTTTATCGAGCACTTTTCCGGTTTCATCAACAACCGCAAGTTTGCATCCGGTCCGGTAAGCAGGGTCGACTCCTAAGACGACTTTCCCCTTCATCGGCGGCGTCAAAAGATAATTCTTCAAATTTTCCATAAAGACCTTAATCGCTTGGTCTTCCGCTTTTTCTTTGAGCTCGGCTCTGATTTCTCTTTCCACCGAAGGTTTTATCAAACGTTTATAAGAATCTTCAATCGCTTCTTGCACATATACAGTGGTAATAGAGTTCGTATTAGTAATTGTGTTTCGATTTAAAAATCTTAAAACGCGTTCAATATTTTCCTCTATACCGACCCTAAGTACCTTTTCGGTTTCACCGCGGTTTAACGCTAAAACACGGTGATGTTTGATTGTACTCACAGGTTCACTATAATTGTAATACATTTCATAAACGCGCTTTTCGTCTAAGGATTCATCACGGACGGTTGAAGAAATATTAGCATATCTTTCATAGAAATTTCGAATCCACTTCCGATATCTCGGTTCATCAGACACCATTTCCGCAATTATATCCTTGGCTCCTTGTAAAGCTTCGGCTTCATCCTTAACAATTAATTTCTCTTTTTCAAGCTCTTCGGTAACTTCAGTTGTGATATATTTCTTAGCTTCTTCTAAAACATCGCCTTCGGTCGGAAAACTAAGCAAATACTCCGCAAGCGGCTCCAAACCTTTACGTTTGGCTTCGGTTGCACGGGTCTTTTTCTTTTCCTTGTAAGGACGATAAATATCTTCAACTTCAGTTAACTTCTGTGCTTTGATGATTTCGTTCTTTATTTCTTCGGTCAGCTTTCCTTTTTCTTCAATCAAGCGCATAACCGCTTCTTTTCTTTCCGCTAACTTCTGACCGTAATCCCATTCTTGGTAAATGGCGCGGATTTGTTCTTCATCGAGGCCGCCCGTTGCTTCTTTACGATAACGGGCAATAAAGGGAACCGTTCCGCCTTCTTCAATTAATTTCAGAACTGCTTGGATCTGTGCCACTTTAACGTTCTGTTCTTCAGAAATCTTTTTCAATAAATGTTCATTAATGTAATTATTTTCTACCATTTTAAATCCTCCATCTTATTACAACATTCATATTATATCACTTCAGGATATTAATCGCAAATTTATCTCGTTTTTAAGAAAAGAAAAAGCCGATACAAGACCCATAAACAAGCTTTCCGACGAATTTGTTCCCGGTTGCCCTTGAAGATCTTCCTTTCCGCAAACTCCTCATCTTTAATACCGATCGCATAATGGACCAAACCGACGGGTTTTTCCGGTGTGCCACCGGTAGGTCCGGCAACGCCGCTGATGGCAATTCTAACATCAGCTGCGTTTAAACGCTTGATTCCGGCAATCATTTCTAAAACAACTGCTTCAGAAACCGCACCTTCTTTATTAAGGGTTTCCGCTTTTACGCCAAGATATTTCCTTTTCGCCTCATTGCTGTAAGTGACAAACCCTTCTTCAAACACTTCCGAAGCTCCAGAAACATTAACGAGGAGCGCTGCCAGCATCCCGCCGGTACAACTTTCGGAAACGCTAATCTTATAGCCTTTTTCTTTCAACTTCTTAACAACTACTTCTTCAATCCGCTCGCCGTTTTCACTAATTATAAATTCACGCATTAATCTCTTGAATTCAAAAAGCGCCTTTTGATAATCTTCTAAAACTTTTGCATCCGCCCGGATTTCAAAACGGATTTGGCCTCCTTCTGGATAAGATGCAAATTTCACCCTTGGATAAGCGCGATATAGTGGAGCCAAATCCTCCACAAATGCTGATTCACCTTTTCCCATGACGATAAATTCAGATTCATAAGCTGTGCATCTTTCCTCTTTTTTTAATAGAGGAAGAGCAGAATCCAAAAACATCGGCTTCAGTTCCACGGGCGGGCCGACAAGAACAAGATAGATTTTTCCTTTCTCGCGGATAATCGCTCCATCTGCGGTTCCGATTTTATTTTCTAAGATAATTGCATTCTCCGGAAAATAGGTCTGCTTGAGATTTGCTTTTGGAAAATTTCCGCCAAAATATGCCTGAAGACGCTCCAGGGAAGCCTGATTTTTTTTGGTTTTCAAACCTAAAAATCGAAACAAAACTTCCTTGGTAATGTCGTCAGGAGTCGGTCCGAGGCCTCCGGTCGTAATCAAAATTTCGGCAGTGCTATTTTGAAAATTAAGAAGTTCTCCTTTAATCGCTTCTTCATTATCACCGACAACAACCGTCCGCAAGACCTCGATTCCAATTTTATCTAATTCACGGCTGATAAAGGCAGCATTGGTATTAACGACTTTACCATTCAACACTTCATCGCCGATACTTAAAAGATATGCTTTCATACTTCACCTATACATTAAAGCGGAATAAAACGATATCACCGTCTTGGAAGAGATAATCCCTGCCTTCGGAGCGCATCCTGCCCGCTTCTTTTGCTTTAATCAGATTTCCGAATTTTAAAAAATCCTGATAAGCGATTATTTCGGCTCGAATAAAGCCCCGTTCAAAATCGGTATGAATTAATCCGGCACATTCCGAAGCTTTCATTCCCTTTCGAAAAGTCCAAGCCCTGGCTTCCTTTTCGCCGGCGGTAAAAAATGTCCCGAGTCCAAGTAAATCACGTGTTGCCTTAATCAATTTATCAAGTCCGCCTTCTTTAATTCCTAGTTCTTGAAGAAAAATGCTTCGCGATTCAGAGTCGAGCGCTACTAGCTCGGCTTCAATTTTAGCGCTGATTACAACAACTCTATTGCCTTCCAAAGCGGCAATTTCCTTAACGCGGTCTACATAAGGGTTTTCATTTAAAAAATCATCTTCGGAAACATTGCAGACATAAATCATCGGCTTTAAGGTTAAAAAATTATATTGTTTGACCAAATTGATTTCTTCACGGCTAAGCGGGATCGTCCGAGCAAATTTTCCTGCTTCCAACGCAGTTTTGATTTTCAAGAGCACCTCATACTCCGCTTCCGCATTTGCTTCCGCTTTAAGAAGCGCCTTTTTTTCAATTTTCGGAATTCTTTTATTAATTATTTCCAAATCCGCTAACATCAATTCCAAATTAATGGTTTCAATATCGCTCTCGGGATCAATCTTTCCCGTTACATGAATAATGTCCGGATCATGAAAACATCTAACGACCTGACAGATGCAATCAACTTCGCGGATATGGGCCAGAAACTGGTTGCCGAGCCCTTCACCGTGTGATGCTCCTTTAACAAGTCCCGCAATATCGGTAAAAGAAAAAGTTGTGGGAATCACCTGTCGCGGCTTTACAACCGCTGCAATCTGGTCCAGTCTTTCATCCCGGACTTCAACAACACCCACATTCGGATCTATTGTCGCAAAGGGGTAATTGGCTGCGAGAACTTTGGCTTTGGTAATGGCATTAAATAAGGTCGATTTCCCAACATTTGGGAGACCGACTATTCCTGCGGTTAAACTCATTATTACTCCTTTCAAAGCTTCCCCTTAACTATGTTATTTTACCATAAATTCGATTTTTTTTCCAGACTTTTTTAGTATGTTTGCGGTTATTTCTGCCAAAATATTATCGGAGGTATTTTTATGAACTTCTCACAAAGCATCAATGAAATTTATGAATCTTATATCAAAGCAAGAAACAGCATCGGCATCGTCAATTTAAGTCATCTTTGCAAATTTTTAGTCTCGGGTCCTTCGTCCTTAGAACTCATCAATCATTTTTCCCCGCATAAAGTCAATGATAAAAACGGCACCGGTTTTTTTACGGTTCTTCTGAAAAGAAAGAAATTTATTGATGAGGTTTTAATCTTAAGACTCAGTATGTATCGTTATCTCGTTATCGGAACCAAAAAGGAGAAAATTTATAAACTATTAAAAAAAGCGCGAAGAAAGTACCGCTCTTCGATGATAAGCGACTCCACCCAAGAATATGCCTTCTTTGCTTTTCACGGCAACCAAGCAAAAGAATTCTTCCGCGATCTTGACCACCGTTATATTTATCAAGCTAAAAGACAGAATTATCCTTATTTTCAACTTTTAGCTCCAAAAAAAGATGAAAATTTAATTATGAAACATTTTCTCTCCTTAAATTTTAAACCAATCAGTCTTGAAGTTGAAAAATTATTCCTGTATAATAATAATGTCATCCTCAATATCGATAAAATCCCGAGAAGTTATCGTCTTAGTGTGATTAATGAACTATACCCTTATACACAACCGAAATATCGCATCAAGCCGGTTAAAATCCGCAAGTTTGAACTAGAGAAGAATTATCTCGTTACCAACAAACATAAAATCTACAACCATTTTGGAAAGAAAATCGGAATCATTCATTGCTCTTATCGTCTTCCTTACAAAAGAAATCCTTTTATCATCGCTTTTGTAAGAAGTCCGCTAAAAGCAGTTTCGTTGATTAAAGTCGGGAAAAATGAGGCCTTGATTAAACCGCTCTTTAATTACTAGGAGGAATTATGCATTACGACCTGCTGATCGTCTCACCTTATAATCCGGAAAACATATTTACGGGAATAAAACATCTTTGGCTTCCATCCGGCCGTTTAACCGGCCCGAAGATAATTAATTCCAAATACGAGTTCGATTATCTAATTTTTTCCGCTTTAGAAACACTCGGAGACGAAGAGGTCTTGATTGACCAAGGAATTATCGTTACTAATTTTTATTTTCAAACCAGTAACGAAGAACTTTTTTGTATCGGCCCGCTTTCCGGAAGCGAACTCGAAATAAAAAAGCAATTTTTAAAAATTAAAGAATTTTTAACCGGCCCAATTTGATTTGGGTTTTTTTTCTACTCATTAGGAATTTGTTTTGCGGAGAAAATAATTTTGGAAGTGAAAATATGCGGACAATACTAAAAATATTAAAATATATTTTTATCTTCGTAATTTTAATTGTTATTATTCTCATCGGCGGCTTTCTTTATTACAGCAGTCGCTTGGATTATAAAATTCCGAAGATTGTAAATGTTGAAGTGTATGATAAGAACGGCGAAAAATTTCTCGCTTTAAATAATGATTCAAAACAGAATTATGTAAAACTGGAGGATATTGACCAAGATATTATCGATGCCTTCCTTTCCATTGAGGATAAGAAATTTTACCAGCATAAAGGAATTGATATCATCCGAATCGGTGGCGCTATAATCGCCAATTTAACGAATAAAGAAATTACCCAAGGAGCTTCCACAATCACCCAACAATATGCCAGGAATCTTTTTCTTTCCAGTAACAAAAGTTATAGAAGAAAAATCGAAGAAATCATGATTGCCATCAACTTGGAAGCAAAATATTCGAAGGATGAAATTCTGGAAGGTTATTTAAATTCAATTTATTTTGATCACGGAATCTACGGAATCGAAGATGCCTGTCTTTTTTATTTCAATAAGCATGCGAGGGAGGTAAGCTTGGCGGAAGCGGCAACACTTGCAGCGATTCCGAAAGGACCGGTATATTATTCGCCCATTAAAAATCCGGAAAACAACGAAAAACGCCGTTTTTTAATTCTCGATGAAATGTTTGAAGACGGCAAGATTACAGAATATGATAACTATGCGGCCAAAAGCGAGAAACTCGAGTTTTACGGAAAATTAGACCGAATTGAAGATGAAAATGCTCCTTACTATCAAGATTTGATTATGAAGGAACTTGAAAAACTAAAAATTATCGAAAGATATGATGATGTTAAGGTCTATACTTCGCTTGATTTAAAACTGAATGAAATTACGCTTGCTGCGATTGAAAAATACTTCCCGGCAAACTCTGACTTAGAAATTGCCATTTATGCCATGGATCCAAAAACGGGAGATGTGCTCACCTGTATCGGCGGGCTTGATTATAAGGAATCAACCTATAATCGGGCGACAATGGCACTCCGCCAACCCGGTTCCGCAATCAAACCCTTCCTCTATTATGCGGCCTTAGAACATGGTTTTACCCCGGCAACGACCTTTAAAAGCACAAAAACAAATTTCTATGTGAACGGAAATATCTATGCGCCGACCAATTTTAACGATATCTATCCGGAACGCGATGTTTCGATGGCTTATGCGATTGCGGTTTCGGATAATATTTACGCGATAAAAACTCATCTTTTCTTAGGAACGGATGTAATGGTTGACACTTTGAAAGCTTTCGGGTTTTCAACCCCGATTAATGACAATGTTTCCTTAGCACTCGGCACGAGCGAAGTCTATTTAAGTGAGCTTGTACAAGGATATGGGCGCTTTGCTAGTTTAGGAAAAGAAATCAAACCGGTTTATATAACCAAAATCGTCGATTCAAAAGGTAAAGTCATTTATGAAGAAAAAGAGAAAATTATGCAGAAATACAGTCAGGATAATTGTTTCATTCTCTCGGAAACCATGACCAATGTTTTTGACAACCGCCTTGCAATCAACATCTCTACAACCGGGGCTCAGATTGCGAACAAACTAACCCGAAAATACGCCGGCAAAAGCGGAACGACCAATACCGATAACTGGATGATTGGTTATAATGAAAATATCGTTCTCGGGATCTGGACCGGTTATGATAAGAAAAAGTTTATCGAGAATGCGGAAGTGCGGTTTATCAAACATATTTGGGCTGAAATTATGGAAAACTATCTTGAAGGTGAAGGAGAATGTTGGTATGAAGTTCCGGATAATGTCATCAGCATTAAAGTTAATCCGACGACGGGCTTGATTGCGAAAGCAAACGAATATCGAAAAGACCTTTATTTTAAAGCGGACAATCTGCCCTGGTATATTTTTAATTAAAACAGAAAACGGACCACAAAGGTCCGTTTTTAATATACTAAAATAAATTCAACGACTTCTCCGTCTCGATAAACCTCTAACACCAACTCGTGACCGGAACCGACGATAATTTCCGCAAGAACCAGTCTTACATCGACGGTGTTTTTTAATTTCTTGGAGTTTGCGGAAAGAATAATATCTCCGGGTTTAATTCCGGCTGCCTCTGATTTCGAACCAGGAGCAACTTCAATTACATAAAGCCCGTAAGTTATACCTTCCGGTACCGGATAGCGGGTATCGGGATAATCTAGCAAGTCCTTAATGGTAATGCTCGTAACCCCAAGACGCGCTCGGTTGGGTACTTCGCCTTTTTCCAGATATTCTAAGAGATGAACGACGGTATTGCTTGGAATCGAAAAACCCATATTGTCGATATCGTTGGACGCAAACTTTAAAGTATTGATACCGATGATTTCTCCTTTCAAGTTGAGTAGCGGACCACCGCTGTTTCCGGGGTTTATCGCCGCATCATGTTGGATGTATTCCGCATCCCAATCATTGAGATTATCTCCGTCGGTATCGTCGGGAATATAACGTTTCGGATGGGATACAATGCCGTGGGTTGCGGAAGAGGAATATTCAAATCCGGAAGGATTACCGATCGCAACAACATGCTCTCCGGCCTCTAAGTAACTCACATCCGCAAATTTCAAAGGTCTTAAATACCGCTCATGTTCAAAATAAATTACGGCAATATCGACTTTATCATCATATTGAATGAGTTCGGCGGGAATTTCTTCTTCAATATCATGCAGATAAATCTTGACCTCATCCGAACCTTTTACAACATGCTTATTGGTTACAAGATAATAATGATATGTTTTTACATCCTCGAAACTATCCAGTCCCTCCAAATTATAAATGACGCTTCCGTCCGTCAAAGTAAACCAACTCTTATAGATAGCACCGCTGCCGATCGAATAGCGGACGGATTGCATCTGTCCGTTTTCATTCAACATCCTGCGATAATTAGCAACCCCAAAGACGGAATTCTTCGTCGCTTCAATAACTTGTTTATATACTTCTTTCCAATCGCTTAAATCAATCTCGTAATCTTTTATTTCAATTTCAATGCTCGCCTGAAGATTTAGATTAACCGAAGAGGTTGCGGTAATAGTCACCTTGCCTGCTTTTAAGCCATAAACATTACCCATATTATCGACTGTTGCAATATTTTCATCGCTCGATATATAAGTAACACCGTTAAGCGCGCCTGCTGGTTCGGTTAATACTCTTAATTTAAGCGTAGAACCTACTTCCAAATGTTCTCTTCCTTTTAAGGAAATTTGAAGAGGATTACCGCTTCGAGCCTGAACGCTAACCTGATAACTTGCATTTGTTAAATCGCCTTGAGCGGTGATATTGACAGTTCCCGGCATCAGTCCAAAGACGCGACCGTTATGATCGACAGTGGCGACATCTTCGTTATCCAAAGACCAAGTAATTTCATCGTTAGCGTTCAAAGGATATAACTTATAATTTAATTTAATATAATCGTCAACATAAACTTTCTTGGGTCCACTTATCTCTATTTCTTCCGCCGAGACATTTTCATCATAAACGGTAAGAAAGACATAATCAGAAACAGAACCTGCTTTCGCAGTTATTTTTACTTTACCGCTTGCCTGAGCGCTGACCAGTCCGGTTGTATTTATTGTTGCAACGTTATCATTATTAGATTCCCAAATGATATCCTGAGGAGCATTTTCCGGATAAACCTTGGCTTTTAGTTGTAGCTTTTCGCCAACAATTAACGAGCGTACATTGTCATCGGTTTCAATCACAACCGAGCTTGCCTTGATGGAGTTTGTGCCGTTTATCGGTTTATTTTTACAGGAAATTAGGAAAAAAGAGCTAAATAGCAAGATGATAACAACAAATATTTTCTTCATCATAAACTCCCAACCTTTCTAACAAAATTACTTGACTTCCTTCACGATATCCCAAACCAAATTGACGGGAATCGCAAAGCCCATATTTTCATAGATATTATCAATTTCTGAACTTGCAAGTTTTAATGTATTGATGCCGACTAATTCACCATTTAAATTTACCAATGCTCCGCCGCTGTTGCCGCTGTTAATCGCAGCATCATGTTGAATATAGGGAACGGAATTGTTCCTTTTGTCTTTAATATAACGAATCGGACCGGAAACAATTCCAAATGTCGTCGTTCCGTAATATTCATGGCCGGCAGGATTGCCGATTGCGAGCACAAATGTTCCGATTTTTAGTTGACTGGAATCGCCAAAACGAAGCGGTTGAATATAAGTATGGTGTGTAAATTTTAATACCGCTAAATCAACAGAATTTTCATAATGTAACAATTCCGCTTCTTTTTCTGCATCTTCGAAGCCAAGATTGACTTTGATGTTTGTGTCATGCCGGATTGCTCCGTTTTCTTCTTCAATTACATGGCGATTGGTCACAACATAATAGGTATATTCTCTGACATCTTTGCTTTCAATCGTCGTTTCACAATTACTGACAATCGTTCCGTTCGTTAAAGTTGCTTTGCAATCATAGATGACACCGCTGCCGGTGTATTCCAGATTTTCCTGAGCAAATATCCCTTTTTTGTATTTGCTGATGCCGACAACAGAATTTCTCGCAAACTCCGAAACTTCAATAATCGCTTCTTCCAGGGTCGTGATGCTGATTTCTCCGACATTATAAGTCTTATTATAGATCTCATTAACGGCAACGCCATCGCATCCGGAAAGTAAAAACATTAACAAAATAACCAATAATATTCTTTTCATAGATACCTCAAAATTTAAATAAATCCCGGGCATTCTGATACAAAACATTCTTAACGGTTCCGGAATCTATCTTCTTAATTTCAGCTATACCCTCAATAATATATTTTAAATAAGCGGGACGGTTCAATTTTCCCCGAAAGGGTGCCGGGGTCAAATAAGGGCCGTCGGTTTCGCTTAAAAGATATTTTAAATCTATCTCCTTCACAACTTCTTTTAAAATCCTGCTGTTTTTAAAAGTAAGCACGCCGCCGATACCGAGATAATAACCCAGTTCCACAAATTTCTCAGCCATTTCCACACTATAGGGAAAACAGTGTAAAACCCCGGGCAAGGGCTTTTCTTTTAAAACAGTATATGTATCAAGCGCTGCATCGCGACTATGAACAATAAGCGGAAGTTTTGCTTCTCGAGCAATTTCGATCTGTTTTTTAAAAAATTCGATTTGTAGAACTTTGTAAGATTTATCCCAATAATAGTCGAGACCGATTTCACCGATTGCGACAACTTTCGGTTCTTGAAGCAAATCATGTAGCCAAGTTAAATCCAAATCTTTTTCCTTTTTCACATCGGAGGGGTGTAAACCGACCGCAGCATAGAAAAAATCAAATTCTTGAGCCATTTTTACCGCTTCAATGCTGCTTTTCTTGTCATATCCAACAATAATCATTTTTCTAACTTCATTAGCAAGTGCTTCTTCAATTACTTCGAAAAGTATTTCTTGATATCTTTCATCGTATAAATGGATATGTGTATCAACAATCATATTATTCACCGTTTCTTGAAATATATTATTCCACCCCAATATTTATCTATTAATCAAGATACTAAGGCTAACTTATTGTTATTATACCATATTCTAAGTTATTTTGGGGGGAATCTTCAACAATTTTTGATAAGCTATTCTTTTATTTTTTTCTTCGCTTCTTTTCAGAAAAACCACACCGCATTTTTGATAACCGAACTTCTCCAGTAAATGTTGCATAATCTTGTTTTCTTCCGTTGTATCCGCCCGGAGATTCTTTATTCCTTCCTGAAACGCTATCCCTTCAACAAATTCTAACATTCTTGATGCAATCCCTTTTCCGTGCCTTAAAACAGCCAAACGATGAACTGAATAATAAGTTTCATCATTTAGCCAAGACCCGGAGTAGATTTCATCATAGTTTTCATCCTTGGCCCGGACAAGAGCAACTATTCCGACTATCTTCTCTGTTTCCTCACAAACATAAAGATCACCATTCTTTATGTCTTCAAGAAAGTCATTAGGTCCGGGATAGCCGTCCTGCCACTGGCTCGAACCGCCAGCTTTCAAAAACTTTTGCGCAGCTTTTGCTACTTCCAATATTTCATTAATATCTTCTTTTTTTGCTAATCTTATCATAATATCAACCATGAAAATTATAACACTATTTTACATTTTTATAAAGAAAAAAACTCATCAGATTACACAAAAACATTTTTTAAATAACTGCTTCAAAGAAAACCAATAGGTAAGCACTATGTAAATTAATTAGTAGTCACCACTAATTTTATAACAAAAAATAAAAAAAGAGCTTCTATTTGTGCTATAATTTTACATCTAAACAAAATACACAAGAAAGACCCTTTGCTGAATAATCCTAAAAGATGCTTTTTCAATTAACCCCTCTTCATTTAGACTTGTTATCTAAAAGTATTTATAATAAAGTCGATCGCTTTGAGGAAGTCGATATCAATTTCTACTTCCAAATTAATCATTTTCTTAATAAACAAAAATGTTAAAGTTAAAAGAATAAAAATAAGTTTTTATTTAAATTCAAAAAGCATTTCAAATATGTAATTGAAATGCTTTTTTTTACCAATAAGTAACAACTCTTTTAATCTAAATTTTTTATCTCCATCAATTTTTAAATGTAAACATAGTAATCATATCCAATAATCATTATTTCAAATAACTAACAAAAATCTTTGCATCATTATCAAGCTTTGTGCTTACTTCAATTACAAAAATATATTGGGTAAACACGTTCGCTCCATAATACGAGATTGATTTAAAATTAAAATAATAATTATTATCCCAAGATGCCGACTTATTAAGATAATAGTTATAA
>DUTX01000124.1 GCA_012841865.1 Acholeplasmataceae bacterium
AAAAATTAAAATTCTTACTGGCGAATTTTTGAAATAATCTCTATGTATTAATGCATTTTGAACTAATTCAATCAAAGCAATTTCTGAAATTTCAAGAATACCAACGGAATTAAAATTTTGACCGGCTTGTAAATGATGTAAGTTTGATTTCAAATAATTCATTGCCTCGTTGAACAACTGAGGTATTGTACCTTTTAAATCATTTGGCTTGCTCTTATATTGATTTTCAGAAATATCATTACCAAAAAAAGAAACTACTTTTACGGTAAATGCAGGTTTTATACTTTGAGGGTCGTTCCCAAAAAACAATAATCCTGCAAGCGAAACTTGATTATTTCTTAAAACTCTTTTAGCTCGTAATGCTTCTTCATACGATAATCCTTTTTGCTCGTAAGTTTCTCCAAATTCTTTCCTGAAGTATTCAGCAAAAGTATCTTTATTAATATCATCAATTGAAGTTCCATGTACTTCCATTTCATCGGCTAATAAATTTCCGCTTTGTTGAAACAAACGCATAATCTCATTATTGTCGGTTACACGCCTTTTGTCTGAACCTTGCTTTATCCAAATTGTTCCATTTCTATCTTTATATGGCTTGTTAATGCCTTCCTCAATATATACGATTAGCACACGCTTCTCGTAGGGTTTGGTATCTATTATCACGACTTCCGTAGTTATATATATGAGCGGTTTTACCAATTCATTGGCTATGGTCGCAATTCTATTGCTTGCGTCTTGCAAACTTGGATAGTCTAATCCTACTATTTCTCCTGTTTTATCTTGAACTCCAACTAAAATTATTCCACCTTTTGAATTGGACATAGCAATCATTTCGGCAGCAAATCCATCCTGATTGTCCAATATTTTTTTAAACTGAACTCTGCTCGTTTCTCCCGAACCAATTATTTCTAATAACTCTATTGCATTCATTTTATTTCCCTTTCTCTACGTTCCAAATACTATATATGTTTTTTCTTCGGTTAAAGGCTTCATCCCCACCTTCCATAATATTTACAATGTCTTTTTGAATTTGTGGACTATCAATAGCGCCAGATTGAACAGATATATTATTGTCGTCAAATGCACAAGACATCACTTTTTCACTATCTCCTAATACAGGTATATTTGCATTATGAGTAGCAAAAATAAACTGCATATTTCCTTTACTTTTTTTAATTTCTTTGATCACATCTTCATAAATTGTTTGATTATCAAGGTCATCTTCCGGCTGATCGATAATTAAAACGTCATTGTCTTTTTGTGCTAGTAAAAAAAGTATTAAAGCGGATGCTCTTTGCCCGAGAGAATGTTTATCCAAAGATTTGCCATTGTAGTTTATTACTACTTTATTCTCAACTTTAAAAGTCAGCAGTTCTGCATAATTTTCTCTAAACCGTCTGTAAAACTCACTTAATTGAGTTTCGTTTAATAGGTTTTTTAATGCTGTTTGGTCATTACGAATTTCTATAAAATCTTTATAAGAATCAGATATTTGTTGATAGGTAGATTCTCGGATATTTGTTCCCCTAAACGTCTGTTTTAATTTATCAATAAATTTACTCCTTTGTTCTTTAAACCCTAATTCAATTTGAAGGCTATTATCTGTTTCGTTAATTCGAGTTGCTTCTTGCTCTAATAGCCGATATTCTTCAAGCCATAGATTATTAAGGTCATACAGGTGTTGAGATAATGCCGTCTGCAATTCTTCACGTTTTTTCTCTGATTTTTCAATTTCTTGTAATTTTAATTTAGACGTGCTTATTTGTCTATTAAGGGTTAAAAAAGTGTCTGGATTAATTGTATCGGAGTTTAATTCTCTTTTAATTTTTGCAAATTCTTCTTTTAAATTCTCTTTTTTATCTGCTATTTCGGTTATAATTATATCTATGTCCTTTAAAAAAATATTTGAGGTTTCATTAATCTGTTTCAATTTACTGAATTCTACTTTTAATTTATCCATTAAAACAGCTAAATTTTCAAATATCTCTTTATTAATTTCAGAACCTATTATTGTTTCTTGAGAAAAGAGATGTTGGTAATTTTCAATAATTTCGGCAATATCATTATAAAATGATTTGATTGTTTTTCTTGTTTCCTCAACTTTGACAACATCCGCATCAAAAAGAGTTTGTTGTTTCAGCTTTTCTTCAACTCCTTTTTCTTTAAAAAACTTCAATTGTTGTTGAGCATTTTTAATCGTAAGTTCCGTTTCGTCTTTCAGAGTTTTTAGACTCTGTAATTTTTTAGTTTCTAAAATAGTATTTTCAACCTCTCTTTTCTTTGCTTCTATTTTATATTGAATAGGTTTCAATTTATTTCCAATTAAACGTTGCATCAGGTCTGATTCAAAATCTGTATTTTTGTTAGACAAATCTTTCTGACCGAAATAAATAGGTTGTTTAAAAACAGCTTCAATAGAACATTGTTGCAAAACACCATTTTTATCAAATATATTTTCTTTTTGACCATAAATTTTTTCAAGCCTATACTCTTCATCTCTCTCATTAACAACTGTTACAACCGATCTTCCACCACTACCTAAAATGAATTGAATTAATTCATTCTTGTAATCAGAATCGGCCGATGTTCTTGTTAACGATATTCCAAGCGTATATCTCAAAACTTCAAGAATAGATGATTTGCCACTTCCTCTTATTCCAATTAAATTATTTAATTCGGGCGATAAATCAAGTTGAATACCATTAAGTTTTCCACCCTCAAATGCAATTGATTTAATATAAGAGTTTTTTATTAACGGTTTATCCTTTTGGACTACTCGATTTTCCAAATCTATAAGTGCAAATTTTAAAGCTTCAAGATTAAAATCTCCAACTTTAACATAGGCAACTCTTCCGTTACCAATGGCTTCAATGCCACCGTGTGCATTATCAGAACCCTCAACACAAGCAATCTTTCTGTTTGTCCAACCACATAAACGGTTATAGTTTTCTAAATTTCTACTTTTTTGCACGGCAAGAACTTTATTAAAAGGTTCTTGTTTAACAAAGTCCTCCAATGTCCTTCCACGTAACTCCACACAAAGCCCATTTAAGTCGTCTATATGAGCCAGAATGATAAAGTATTCATAGCCAATCTTATCTAACGCTTCAACTGTATCTTTTAGTGAAAAATTTGAATTGGGATAATTTGGTTTGTCATAATTTGGAATTCCATAAAAAGCATTTTCCAAAAATTTTGTTATATTATCCGTTTCTCCTTGATACCATTCATCGTCAAAGATTATCAAAATGTGAATGCCTTCTTTCAGGGAGAATTCAACACCTGCAAACAAGCCAATGCCTTCTTTTCTCGCTTTTTTCTTTAGAGCAACAAATTCTCCCTTATCAAACTTATTGTGATTAGTAACAATCCCCAAACCGATATTTTGGTTCTTTAATTGCTCAATGTATAATCTAATAAAGTCGTTTTCATCTCCATCATATACAAATTCTTTATCTGCTTTTGTGTGCAGATGAAAATCTGCTCTTAACCAAGTAGAACCATTTCTAAAAATATTTTGAATATCTTGTCTTTCTTCCATTTTTTTCCTCCCTATATCGTTTTAAACTCTACGCCGGCATCTTTCATTTGCAGGGCGGTGTTGGTTTTTAATTGGTCGTTGTTCTTGAAAATCCTGTCAAGGGCGATGACTTTTTTAGGCTGTTTGGCAAGCACATCAGCGATGATTTGCTCGTTCACTTTTTCGAGAATAAAAGCTAATCGGTTGCCTTCTATCAGGTAATAGCCGTTGCGCTGTTCAATGCTCACGTTGAGGTCTTTTCCGCTTTTTAACAGCAGTTCGTACACCATATTTTGCAGGTTGGCATTTTCGGCCACGGGGTCGATAAATAATTTCAATTGTTCTGATAAGGCTTCGGCAGAGTAATTTTCCGGTTGTTGCCATTGTTTGAAATTACTTTCGGACAGTTTGAATACTTTGAAACCGGTATCTAATTTTGAGTTTTCAGCATTCTCCTCAAAGTCCAACTTTTCTTTTTTCTTTTTGTTTTCTTCAGCTATTTCATCTTGAATTTTCTTTCCAGCTCGCCGGATACGTTCTTTGGCAATATCAGCAATGGTGCGGTAGCCGGCTTTGTAGGCTTCCGACTTTTCATCGCAAAGCTCGGGCAATTGAACGAGGATATATTTGCGGTTGCCTCCGTCTTCTTTATTGAGTTGCATTACTGCGTGGGCGGTGGTGGCACTGCCGGCGAAGAAGTCGAGGATGAGGTCGTCTTTTTCTACAATTATTTGAAGTAATTCTTTTATTAGCTCAGTTGGTTTAGGATTATCAAATAATTCTTCGATACCGAACAATTCAAACACTTCATTCGCCGCACTATCTGTGGTTCCATTGTCAAATAACAAATTTGGTCTAGCAGATAACGTGTCTTTATCTTCAAAATTGTAAATTTTTAATTTAATTTTCTCTCCATCCCATAAAAATCTATTTTTTTCTTCTAACTCCTTAGCTGTATCTATTCCTATCTGCCATCTTTTCCCCTTTCTAGGTAAGTGTCCCATTATTTCATATTTCATTGACTCTCTTTTGTAACTACCGCTATCCTTTTTTTCTATAACCGTAGTTCTATAATTTCCAATAATATCTGTAAAAGGATAGTTTCTTGTGTCTTTTAATACTATGCGAGGTTTTATTAGCCCTTTCTCTGTTTTTCTATAACATAGTGTGCTATCGGTCAATGAACTTACTTGTGCACCAACAACATTAGACGTTGTTCCTTTCTTTTTCCATAGAAAGTTCGCTACAAAATTTTCCTCTCCAAAAATTTCATTCATCAGCAGACGGAGGTTATGCACTTCGTTGTCGTCGATAGAAACGAAAATTACGCCGTCATCTCTCAACAACGTTCTCGCTAAATAAAGCCTCGGCATCATCATATTGAGCCAGTTGCTATGATATTGTCCGTTTTCGCGTGAGTTTTTCCGAAACATTCCTTCGCCGGTCATATAACCTTCTTCGTCCTTGTCACCCACTCGTTTTTGGTATTCTTCTTTCGTTTCTGCAAATCGGTCGGGATAAATAAAGCTGTCGTTTCCGGTATTGTAGGGCGGGTCGATGTAAATCATTTTCACCTTACCGAAGTAACTTTTTTGAAGCACTTTCAACACTTCAAGGTTTTCACCCTCAATAAAAACATTTTTCGTATCGTCAAAATTCACAGAATCGTCACGCACAGGAACAAGTGTTTGCGTGCTTGGCTGTTGCATTATTCTAAACGCATCGCTCTTACCCGCCCAGTTCAGCACGTAGCGTTCGTTGGCCAAATTGATGTCTTCGCCAAGGGCTATCCGTAATTTCTCCCAATCAATTTTATCTTCGGTAAAAGCTTCGGGAAGAATTTGTTTTAACTGATTAAGTTTATCTATATGAGGAGATAAGGATTTTCCGTCCATAATAAAAAAGTATAATAATTCCAAATTACAAAGGTAAAAAAATATTTTGAGGTTTATGTACAAAAAGAATATTAAAAACTAAGCATTAATAAACTGTATTTCTGTGGATTAAATGATTTTAAACGTATTATTCCATCTCCTAATAAAAAACAGCCCATCACATCCTCCTCCCTTTCTTCTTTTTTTGTTGCGCTCTCAATCTCCGTTGAAAAGCCGTTTCCTCATAATCTTCGCCGTGAACGTTTAACAGATTGGTGGACAATAATTCATTAGCGATATTGGAAAGAGTGTTTGCGGTAGATAAATCGACGTTTTGTTCTTGCGGTTGATAAATCGGCACAACGGTCTGTCCTATTTGTGGTTTGACGTCTTCCAGTCCGAACTGGCGGAAAAGCGAGCGGTAACCAAACTCACGTCCGATTTCCGATGCTTTGAACGTTTCTCTTTCGTACAGAAAGCGGAAACCGTAGGCTTTGTCTTGCTTGTTTCGCATGGTTTC
>DUTX01000125.1 GCA_012841865.1 Acholeplasmataceae bacterium
ATAAACATCTCGTATTTCTTGCTCAGAGTTAAAAACTTTTAATATGTTAAGTCAAAAATATGTGTTTTGTACGAAAAAAGGTTTGATACATTGTTTCTATTGTATCAAACCTTTGCTGTTAACTTGTCTCAATGTAACGACGTTACTAGTAAACACGACCAATCGTAACGACATTAATAGTACTATCGTAACGACATTACACTAAATGTAGAGTCAAAATAATCAAAACTACGCTTAAAATAACTTATCTTATATACAGCGTCTCTACTTAGATTTCGTACCACAAATAAGTCAAGTTAAGCTTGGTAAGTAATATTCCGAGTTTTGCTCCTTTAATTGCCTCATAATATTTGGTTTCATAAAGGTTGTTTGTTGGAGCACTTCTTAATTCTTCAATGTATCTAAGCAATTTATCTTCTTTGTCTTCGTAAAACCATGGCGGTCTCATAACAAGCATGTCTTCAATATAAGTTTTGAAGAATTCTTCAGGAAATCTTTCTCTTAGGTATTCGTGGTAAATAGCGTTATACAACAGCGCAATGCAATGGCCTCTTGGAAAAAGATATTTAACTTTGCTGATTATTTTTATGAACGTTTCTGAAAGATCACCTAATTCGTTTATATTTTCTTGATTAAATTGACCTTTTCTAACGCTTTCCATAATCTTAATTGAAAGGTCTTTTGGATATCCTTTGCTAATTAAATAATCAGCTACATCATCCCTAGAGCCAATCAATTCATCAATTGTGATTATCTTATTTTTAATAAGAGCTTCTTGATTATTATCCCAAGCATCGCTTCCGTGCCCAACACTAATAATTTTTATTAAATCATTTATTGTTTTTGGTTGAACTGTTTTGATTATTTCGTTTGTATAGTCTGTTCTAAATTCAGGCAAATAACACTTTTCAATATTCAAATCATCGTAATAGCAACACAATTTTTCAATAATGTGTGGATTCTCTTTAATTACATTCTCCATTGGTGGAATTTTTTTGTGTAACTTTTTAAACATGTCATTAATAACGGCTATAGGAGCACTACCCAAGATATTAATCACAATGAGTTTATCCCTGTTTTTCGATACTACTTCTTCATTATCTAAACACTCACGTTCTTCGTTTTTGCTATCTTTAACCATCATCGTTTGTTTCTTTAATGATTTGCCTAGCAATAGTACTCTTCTCCCCGGACAAATATATCTTTTACCGTTATTTGAAATACCAGAAACACGCAATAGCCTATCACTACTTAACGACTTATCAATGTACTTTAGAACTCTATCCATGCTTTTTGCACTTACTCTGAAATCAATAGAGTACGAATTGGTGTAACCAATTCCATGACAGATTTCTGGATGAATGCTATATTTGAACGTATCTACAATATTAATTCCTAATTCATAAGCAACGTAAGATGAATGTAAAGTTCCGCTTAAAATGAAATGTTCATTATTTTTATGAAGATAATTTGCAATTTTATATGCAATCATCATTTTAAGAGCACCACCATGACTAATTATTTGGTTAGTTTCTTCTAATAAAAAGTCTGCTCTATTTTTTGGTAGTGATTTGACTTTTTTGTTTATCAATTTTTTTAGACTATTGGCAGCTATTGTCTCTTCAAGTTCAAAATAGATTTCTTCTGCTAAAGCAAATCCAACTTTAAACTCGGTTTGAATGCCTGATAAAGTAATTTTCTTTCTATTTTTTAATTCGTTAATGATTTTGGTTTTTAATTCTTCTTTATTTTCCTTCATGTTCTTTTCTATCCCTTTCTATATCATCAAATGTTAATTCCTTATCCTGGATCATCTTCACTACATCGTTATAGTTGAGATGGTGTCTAACTGCGTAGCAGAAGACAGAAATTTTCAAATCGTGAATTCTTTCTTCTTCTTTTTGTCTCTTTTCTTCGGACGCCTCTTCTTTGCAGGCATGAATGTAGGCTACGCCAAGTAAAGACATACAAATTAGTTCAAACATATTTTTAGACTCCTTCATAAATAGTTATGTGTGTAATGAGCATCTCTTCTAAACACTGTTTTGCTTTCATCTAAACAATAAGCAAACATAACTGATTGCTTTATATCTTCGGTCATTATGGATTTATCCATATAGACAATATATTTATCCTTAAGAGAATCATATATGACTCTACCTCTTGGATAATTACCGTAGTCGCCATCAATGTTTAAAGTGTCAAAAAAATCCAAATGAGAAATTGGATCGTTATAAAATCTTTCATTCCTCTTAAATTCGGACATCGGAACACAATGGGTGTATAGCTTTTTATTGATATAAAAGAAAGGTCCGACAGAAGATATATTTTTTTCTTCGCCTTCCTCAATATGTATTTGATTTAAGTTTTTGTTATTTTGAATGTAATCAAGGAACTCTTGAGGTATTTCATGAGACAAAAGCAATATCTCTTCAGATTCAGAAAGTCTATGTCTACTTCCTAAGTTCTCAACAATGATCAAAGCAGTTTTTTCTTCAACATCATAGATTGAAGTCAAAACATCATACAGTTCTTCTTTAGTGTTTATTTCTTCAAAAAACGCCATTTTAATATCCTTTCAATTTTCTCTACATAATATAAATATCATGCAAAGTAGGACATAAAGTGGCGTATTTTTAAATTCTAGGATTATTTTTAGTATTTGTAATAATCAAAAACTATATCATCGACATTTTTACCTTTTTGATTTTTGAATAATTTTTGATATGTAGTTGCTGGCAAGAATTTAATTCGGTTAATCAATCCGCTTTCTACAAAAAGCTTTCTTACTTTCTCAGACAACTTTTGATAGGCATCTAATTCGGCTTCATAACCTTTAAGTTCAAAAAGTACTTCTTGAAATTTTACATTTTCAAAGCAAGTTGTATAAAGATCTTTTCTTCTATCACTTTCGCTATAAAAAGCAAACGACTTCTCATAATCTTTTTTACGATTAATAAACGAAGTAATTCCGACTAGGTGTGATATAACTTGTTTGGTTCCCTGCGAATAAGCTTCTGGAGTCCTAAATACGAACTTTTGTTCTCCTTTTTCAATTGTGGCCAAACCTGATTTGACTAGAATAGAATACAAATCTTTTGAAAGATCACATTCATCAAGATATGCGTTAGGAATTTCTTGTTTTGCATTTGAGATATATTCACTAAATTTGCACTCAAGAAACAAAATAGTTTTATTGTCTCTACTTACCAAAACAACATCCATGTTAGATGGGTTTCTTCCAACAATTACAGTATTTTGTACTTCAAAATATGCCTTATCATAACAATCGCCATCAATAACCAAATCTTTAATGTTATAGAATGATAACAAAGCACATAATGCAGAAGACCTCAGAGCATCAAAATCTTTGTATGGCTGTCCAGATCCTGTTGAGGCTTCATCATATTTTTCATCAAATTTACTTTGGTTCTTTATATCAAAAGCGTTTTTAAGAAATTCTCTTCTTTCGATTCTGTCTGCGCCCACCACAAATCCTTGTGAAGTGGGACTGCCTAGCCTATAGCAAAACTTCACGCCTCTTTTTTCTAATGGCTTTTTGTTTAGTGACTCAAATTCAGATCTATTCATTTTTAATACTCCTCACCACATTATTTAAATAATTTAAATAGTTTTCTTTAAAGTCATTATCTATAAAACTATATTTTTTTGTGCTTATTCTAAACAAAGGATAATACAATTCGTTTTCACTACTACCAACAACAGTATATGTGAGCTCTTCTAAATCCTTAGTTCCTTTACCTTCAAAGTACTTATCAAAAGTTAATAAAGCTTTGAGATCAGCACATTTAACTCTCAATGTAGTTTCTTTGTCGTCTTTAATACCGTATCTACTTAATTTATGTTCAATCTCTTCATTTACCTTATCTGATGGTTTAAAAGATCCAGACTGTCTTAAATCATGTATGTAACTTATATCAAACTTCTTTGTGACATCATCATGTCTTGCGAAAAGATAATATGTATGGTTTGTTAAAACAACCTTATAAGGATCAACAAGATAAATATGCGGTAAGTCTTGATAATAAAACGCTACTTGTTTTTGGTTTTGAATCGCTTTAATAATAACTTCTAAGTTATCAAGAACATCGTTTCCTATCTTGTTATCACCGACAATAGAATCAGTTATTACATAATTAGGAAGCTCAGATAAAACTGATTCAATCCTCTCATTGCGTTTCATAGCAATTGACATAGCTAACACAATATTCTCAGGCATCGCAAAGCCCTTATCTAAAGGTGCACTTAATCGATATCCACCATCTCTACCGAGTTTGGTTTCAATATCAATGTCAGGAATCATATTTAAATCTTCTAAATATCTCCTGGCTTGCCTATCGCTTACTTCCAAATAATCAGCTATTTCTTTAATTGTGATCCATTTGGTTCTAGTGTATCTTTGGTTTAAATAAAGCAGAACCTTTAATTCTTGTGAGATTTTTGACATAAGGTAACCTCCACTATTAATACAATATCACAATTAATAGGACATAAAACAGCACATTTAAAAATCACCACTTTTTAACGCTGAGTTCTGATAAGTTGTTTTAGTGTTTTAGTATGTTCTGAATAACTAACACTTTATATGACCACAGATAATTAATTTGAGCCAACAAGTACCCTGGAATGGATTCGAAACGTTCTACGAGTCTACTACCACCATGTGCTGATTCCCTCAATTATTTATCCATCTTTCAAAGTTAAATATAAAAAAACGGGATAAATACATAGTATTAATCCCGAATCTAGGCTTGTGCCTTAAAGGAACGGAGTTAATAACAATTTTACAAAATGGAACGGAGTTAATAATTACTATCCGGAACGGAGTTAACAACTTTTATTAGATAAATCTAATACTATTTCGTAAAGCTGTTATCACTACTGAATTTTGACTAACCTTGATGCGACTCGAATTTGTGTTCATTTTCCATAAAAATTACTACAGGAGTCTCTAGGGCATTCGAGTTAGTGACCAAACGCTCCATGATGCCCTACACTATTCTCTGAATTTTTGATTGTTTTTTCTGCTTCTTCTTTAGTAGCGAACACTCTATTCTTCCTAATACGAAAACCACCAGTTGATCCTTTACTTCTGACAATAACGAATTCCCTACCGTCTTTAACAATCTCAACTTCTACAGCTTTCCAATTAGCTTCTAAGATCCAGGCCATATATAAATAATATAATAAGGATTAGGCTTCTGGAAATTTAAAAGGATTTTCTTTCATTTCTTTATACATTGCTTTAGCGATTGGATGCTGTCTCCACGCCGCTCTTCTTAAGCACTTCATAGACCAGTCATAGTATTCATCACCCAGAAAAGCGAATATACCAGATGCTTTCCATAAGGCTTCACCGTTACTATGATAAAAGAATTTAGACCACCATTCTTCAGCTGTTTTCTCATCTTGTAAGTTCAAAAGGTAGTATAAACCATAAAGGAACTCTCCAAGTGGAGAGCCACTATTAGCTTCTGCTTTAATAAAGTCACTTTCTTCTATAGTGAGTTGTTCATTTGTTTTAAGAAGTTTAGCTTCGATTCGCCAACATTCTTGAAGATCTTTGAATGACCTTTCTAAGTCTTTGTTTTTGATATTTTTCATAAAACACCTCCTCACTATATATAAGGAATAACAAAGTTATTCCGTAGTGTCTTTTTTCAAAATTTTTACAAACTTTTTTTATTAATATTTTTTAACTCTTTGAGTTAGTCTACATTAAAAAAATGCCATATTTTATAGTTCGAGGCAAGATAATAAAAAAATCCCTGTTACTCACCACAATCGGTTTTCACAGGGATTAATTCAATTT
Organism: Acholeplasmataceae bacterium; assembly: GCA_012841865.1. Classification (GTDB taxonomy): domain Bacteria; phylum Bacillota_I; class Bacilli_A; order ML615J-28; family CAG-698; genus DTU067. Next base: position 5,834 of record DUTX01000125.1, read on the forward strand.
TTGAGTTTATTGATTGATGCTTCAATTTCGGTTTTTAACCAATCTTGTAAATCACCATAATTTTCAGAAATATAATTCTTAGCATCATCGCCCAGCTGTTTAAGTGCTGTATCTTTTGCGAGGTTAAAAGCGTAGATTTGTGCTTTCTGGTCAAAGCCTCCACTTTTCTTTAAGGCCTCAACATAAGATTGAAAGACACATCTAACGCTATCAAGGACGATTTGAGTAGCTTTCTCCATTAAGGCTTTGCCTTTATCGTTTTTGATTTTGGTATTAAGCCACTGAGTCAGCTTAAGTCCTAGAAAAGAAATAAGCGGCAGAATGATACACGTTACCACTGTCGCTAATACATTAAGTAAGATCTGATTCATTTTTTCGTACCTCCTGTGGTCTTATGAATCGCTTTGTTATAAATATGGTCATGAACTTCGGTTTCTAACTTTGTTAGTCTATTACCGAATTCCACTTGGCCGGTCTCTAATTTCTCGATGGATTTTTCTACTCTATCGATACTAGATTTGATGTAACCAACATCGCTTATGAGAACGCCTTCATTCTTTCCAGCTTCTTTATGATCACCACGATCATTTCTTCTAAAAGCTAGAACTGCAAAGACAATCGATGAGATGGTTCCCATTACTGAAATAAGGGATAAGATGATGTCTTTAATTTCCATTCTCTTCTTCCTCCTTGTAAAGAGATAAAAGGTAAGAAAAAATCTCCTTTAATCTAGGGAGATGTTTTTCCATGTTGAGATTAGTTTTTAAGTCCATCGCGAGTTCTTTATTCTCTTTAGAGAAATAGTACTCAAACTTACCTGTTTCCTTATAGTGTTTAATAAGGGATTCAACTCGATACAAATGATAGAGGCTTTTTTCTTCTTTATAGTTCTGAAGCCTTATTCCAAAATAGGCAATCAATCGATATAACCAATCTTTGAAATGATTCTTAAAATCGATGTTTAGAAATTCATCTAACTTATCTTTTATTGATTCATCGATATAAACGATGTTCTCTTTAGCGAGTAATGTGTTATCTATCCACACCAAGAAATAAGTTAGGCATCCTTTATCGAACTTCTTTAGCTTTTCAAAATAAGGCAATCCATAGGTGAAGAAATCACTATCATCGGTCTTGACTACATTACAGGAATCATAGCCCTCAAGGATGACTGTATAGTCTTTATCGCTATCATCATCGCTAAGGCCATAAATAGATGATCCGCATTTGTAACAAAGTAATACTTTGTAAGGACTAAAAAGTCTATCTAATAACTCTTGCATATTTTGGTTCGTTCCCCCTACTATCTTCGACATAAAGTTTTGAGCTGGTTAATTGGCATGAGAGTTGGTAGTCTTGACCCATATAGCGATATGGAACAATTCCTCCAGATCCGCCAACTGATGCTCCAGTAAACATGACGGTAATTCCACTTACATAAACGGAAATAACCGCGTTATAGGCATTAAGTGATGTGATGTCATCAAAAGAGTAGCAATGGCCATATTCAAGATGGGAATATCCATCCCATAAAGAACCATAATTATCTCTTACATATTGCTTGACGTTACTATCTTTTGAATCCATCTTAGTTTCATCGTTATCTAAAGTTGGTGGCGTAAACCCGGTATCAAGCGTTAATGAAGATGTTGTCTTTTGATAGCGGCATAACGGAAACTCATAAATGAGTCCACCATTCATTAGGTCGTTTTGAACTAATGTTGGCCATGTGGTTCCGTTTTCTCTTTTTTCTAGAGAAATCGAGTTATTTCCTAGATCGATCTTTATGATGACATAGCCATAAGCACTACCATCTAAAGAAACGGAAATCTTAGTGCCACTTTCAACGAATATCCTTCTTCCATAGACTTGGATGTATCCAGCTTGGAAAGAGATATAGTTATTGCTAGTACTTGCTTGGCATCTTCCTAAAATGCCATAGAAGATACCGTTTTTATTAGAAGTTAGAAAATGGTTGATATCAGCGTCCATTTTTGAACTAACCGATGCTGCATCAAATGTTATTTTTTGAATGGCCATTATTTATCCCTCCTATCAAAAAGTTTTAGTTTATCTGTCAAAGACAGACGATATTCTCCAAGTGTCACTTTTGCAGTGTTAAAAGAACCTTTAAATTCCATCTTGGAGACAATGGTTTCATAGGTTTTATCTTCGTGAATGAATTTCACTATCGCCCCGACTTTTAAATCCTTTAAGGCCTCAATCTTATTTGTTAAGAAAGAGAAGTTAAAAGTGATGTTATGCTGTAACGAAGAATCCACTAATGCTTTCGTGGCTTTAGTAAGAAGTGAATCATAGTCCTTATCGCCATAGAATTCATATTTCATTTTGACTTTCTGAATCCTCTTTAAAGCTGGCGCGGTTGTTACTACATGACCATCGTTGGTTAAGTAATAAACGACTTGATTGGTATGAGTTGTATTTTCCGCTTTTGGGATATAGTAAACTTTGTTTAAACTTATCTCATTAGTGTCATTAACATTAAGTTCTGTGATGGTTCCTAGAGTCGATTTTAAGGTGATACCGATTTTCGCAGACACCACTTTTATCTTGATCCTATAGAACTTACCGTTATTAAGGACCATTTCGTATTCGAGCCTGATTCCATAAGTTTTAGAAAATTCCTCAACTAAATCGAGGATGTTTTCTTTTTTATCGGCTTCATAGGTAAGGCTACAGTTCTTTACCACTTCAATAGCGGTTTCGAGATACGAAACGTTCTGATAAGTGTCACCAGAATACTTAAAAGTGTTATTAATTAGATTCACGATGAACTGAGCTGAATTACCAGAGAAACTAGTAGGAAGAGGGACATCGACATCTAATAGCGATAAATAATCCTTACTCTCTACTTTGGTTGGGCCATCATCTTCGCTATTAATGGAAGTCACTATTCCAATGTATGGATAGCCTTTTTCTTTCACTAAAAGTAAGTCACCGACTTTGGCATTTAAACTTTGTTTATTAAGAGTGAATTTAGACTTTTGAGGCACTAAAGCATCGAGGATGATGTTAAAGTCATCGGTTGCATAAGCGTAATCTAAAACACTTAAATCTTGTTCGCTTAAAAAGATTAGTTGCATAGCTTCTCCTAGTGGGCGATATATTCTTCTTTAAAGTCGATTTCACATGTCGCTTCTTCCCTTACTCCTGGATCAAAAAAGATCTCGCTTTCTCCTGGAGGAAGGAATAAGAAGTTGTCGTATGAGAAATCTTGTTTATCGTAATAATCATCTTCACCATCAGCTGTATAACGTCTGATGTATTGATTTGTCGGTTTAGAGCAAATCACGATTGTTGGATTTTCCCTTTCGTCTATGATGAGTCTTAAGGTTTGAATGTCCACTCCATTTTGCCTAATGATGACTCTTGGATTTAGACAGTTACCAGTTAAGCGAAGAGTTAAAGGAACGCTTCTTGGAGAGTTATTATTGACCGTGACTTTGCCGTTAAAACTAACTGCGTAGACATAAGGATAAGAGTAGGAATATATCTTTCCTCCCCCTACATCTACGACATCAATATGGGCAGTTTTATTAACTAACCATAGCGATAAGCAATCAACTTTAACTTCGCTTCTTAAGATGTTGCTTTCTAACTGCGTTTTTGAAGAACTAACTATGTTAATGTAGCAATATTTCTTCCCAACCACTGTCTCATAAAAGAGTCTAATCTCTTTACTTTTGGTGACGTATTCTCTAAAGCGAGTAAAACCGTTATAACCATCGATAAAGATAAGATTTAGATTGATTTGTTTTTGAGGAATCTTTCTTTTGGTTTCTACAAACTCGGCATCAAAGTCAGAATACTCAATGTCGAATTCGAACCCTAATCTGAATTGATACCATTTTCTTGTACTTTATGTTCTTTGTAGTTATTGATCATTTATTGATTCATGAGTCTATATTGTATAGGAGAATATCCTCCTAATGTCAACTTAATCCTTTCGTGATTATACTATTCATCTATGGTTCTTAGTAAGTCA
>DUTX01000175.1 GCA_012841865.1 Acholeplasmataceae bacterium
TATCCTATAAATATATCTAGTCCAGCTCAAATAGCAATATTACTATATGATGTATTAGGTATAGAACCACCAGATAAATCAAAACCAAGAGGAACCGGAGAAGAAATATTACAAAAGATTGACCATCCAATGGCAGAGATTATCTTGGAATATAGAGGTATTACTAAATTACTAAGTACCTATATAGAGAAAATGCCTACAATTACCAATCCCAAAACATATAGGATTCACACAAGTTTTAATCAAATGGGTGCAGATACTGGAAGATTTAGCAGCTCCGACCCTAATATGCAGAATATTCCATCTCATAATGATGAGATAAGAAAGATGTTCAGAGCAAGTGAAGGGCATGTTTTATTATCCAGTGACTACTCAGCTCAAGAGCCAAGATTAACAGCTCATATGAGTGGGGATGAAAAGATGATTGCAGCTTACAAAGCAGGTAAAGACCTATATGTAGAAATAGCTTCAATTGCTTATAACTTACCATATGATGAATGTAAAGAATTTAGAGAAGATGGAACAAGGAACCCCGACGGTAAAGAAAGAAGAAATGCAGCAAAGGCAATTGTACTTGGAGTTTGTTATGGTAAAGGAGTTCCAGCTATTGCTGAAGACTTAGGAGTTCCAAGAAAGAAAGCTCAAGAGATATATGACAAAGTTATGGTTTCATTCCCTGGATTAAAACAGTTTATGGAAGATAGTGAAAATATGGCAAGAGATTATGGCTTTGTTACAACAGTATGGGGAAGAAAACGAAGACTTCCTAATATGCAACTTGAGCCTTATGAATTCACTTATATTGGAGGAGTACCAAAAGACTTTGACCCATTATTCGATGATGAAGATGAATTTGATGATGGCCCATTGGAAGTAGATGAGGCTACAAAGCAAAGATATATCAACGTATTAAATAGAACCTACAGTAGAAAAGAGAAAGAAGTAATTAAGGCCAAAGCTAAGAACGAAGGAATCCTAATAAAGGATAATGGTGGATATATAGCAGAAGCAACTCGTCAATGTGTAAATAGTAGAATTCAAGGCTCAGCGGCCGATCAAACAAAGCTTGCTATGATTTTAATCGGTAATGATAAGAAGTTAAAAGAATTAGGATTTAGATTACTATTAACGGTACATGATGAATTGATTGGAGAATGTCCGAAGAAGAATGCCAAAGAAGTGGCGGAAAGATTTGCTCATCTTATGGTTGAGGCAGCAAAAGATTTATCGGTACCAAGTAAATGCGATGTAGAGGTAACAGAATGCTGGTATGGAGAACCTTTACAATTGGATGAATAATTCTATATAATGGAAGAGGCGATAAAATGGAATTATATTTGGCAGGAAATTCTACTATGTATGAGAGTATTGCTCCCTGGAATATTCACCAAGATTTTAATATATTACTATCTTATGTAGAATCTTATGGTCGAGAGGGGGCAAACCGAATTATTGAGAAGGTGAAAGAAATGGCACGCGATAAGATGGAAATGTATTTTGCAGGAGATGGTTTTCCGCAGAGTTGTGCTTATATATATGGTCAAGGATATAACAGATTATTTAGTTATCTGAATATGCAGACCAGGGCGGAAAAATATATTTTCAATAAAAGGTGGGATAACTTTATGAGAGATTTCAAGATTTATTTAGCTGGAGATACCAGAGGGTTTCCAGATGCAGTACCAGAAAAATTGATTGATGATTTTAATGTATTGCTTTCTTATATTCA
>DUTX01000126.1 GCA_012841865.1 Acholeplasmataceae bacterium
TATTATATTTTATAATTCTTTTGTAAAACCCATCTGTTTTATATTTTAATCGACAAAAAAACAGCCTTTTCAGGCTGTTTTGTCTTTAACGAGTTCAAAAATATAAGTTATGATATAACTGTTGACTAAAGAAAAGAGAAAAATCGGCAATAGATAAAGCATAGGCACAGGGATAAAATCATACAAAGCCGAAAGCAAGGGACTATTTTCACTGTAGAAAACACTGGAGTAAGTATTGGAAATATTATAACCTCTATGGGCCATTAAATGGCTGTTTCCGACAGTAACCAAATAGAAATAACCTAAAAGAGCTAAAAATGTGGGAATGATATATTTTCTTTTCGGCGTGAATTCTTTACAGGCTATCATAAAGATTGGAAGTGCAATCGGAACCCAATGATAATACCAATAGGTGATGATATCAAAATCATAAATTTTTCCGGACGTTTTAAATCCGTCACCCGCAAAAAACATAAATAGAGCTCCAAGCGCTTGTACAAAAAGCAAATAATGTTTAGGAAACTTAAATTTTCTGATACAAGCAAGTGGCAGAATCAAAAAATTAAAATTGCATACCTGGAGAGTTAGCCTAAAAAGAACATCAATTGTAGTCTGCTCATAGTGGATAATAAACCGCCAGAGAATTACAAAAGTAGTGGAGATTGCTAAAAACCAGAAAGTAAGCAATTGATATTTCTTTTTTAAGCGCGGAAGAAATATACATCCTAAAACAATCAAAGCCACACCAAGAAAAAGCACCAGATAATGAGCATAACCCCATTTAACCATATACGGCCACATAATTACCTCCGCTCATTAATTCGAACTTGAGACCGTATAGACCGGATAATTCTTCCTAAAGGTATTGCCGTTATACTCAAAAATAGCGACGATGAAACATCTTATTTCTTCTGGTGTTGTATCGGCTTCGATAATCGCTCCGGAGTCCGTTAACAGAATACGAATGCTTTCTTCATCTACGTAAGCACCGTTTTCCATTCTTTGAGCAAAGGGAAGATAAGTTATCGTGCAATTGTATTTTTCCAGATAAGTCGGAAGGATAATTCCTTGATAATCTCTTGAAGGTATTGCAACTTCACCCGCAAGAACAATTTGCATTTCCTGGGCATTGTAGGGCTTAACTCTAACATCTCTTCTCACAAACAAGACTTCACCCCGATAAATTATTTCCGCTTCAATCCAAACTAAAGTTTCTTCTTCTTGCTTCGAAACTTTTCCTGCGGAACTGATGATAGTTTCATTTAGGCTTTTATAAACAACTATTGCTTCCGGATAATTCTCAAATTGATAAGTAAAGTTAAAATCTTCGCTTACTTCCGAAGGCAGGCTTTGATACACCTCGGTTTTCAATGTTTCCAGTTCTTCAAGGTAACTTTTCCTGGCACTTCTATTGTTTAAAAAGATAACCAAGAAAATTGTTCCCAGAATAAATAACACTCCGAGCGTAACGATAAAGATGATTTTTTTCCGTTTTCCGGACCAATATAAATTCATTATGCAATCATCCTATCCTGAAACCTCAGTAGTTTTATATAAACCATGATGTTGATATTGATTAGCTTGTTGGAGTGGTTTTAAATTGCTGCTTCCATCAAGGCGACCATTCCAAGGAAGACCGTCAACCGTTCCCCATGTTTCAGTGATATAATCGATGAATTCTTGGTTGTTCGGTAAATATTTAGTATAATAACCGACAACCTTGCCGCCCGTCACCGAAACTTCAGAACTGCTGACATTAAAAGTTTCTGTATCAATCTTTAAATCAGCTTTTGAATTTAATTTTCCAAGTGCAGTTTTAATCGGAACAACCATCCCAGTACAAAGATATTCTACGCCGTCTAAGGTGAAAACAGCTTCTTGAACAATTGCTTCCGCCCTTGAATCGCTTAAAGTAAGTCCCGCCTCACTGAGAGCTCCTTTCATCGCTTGTTTAGCATCTTCCTTTGTCACCCAACTATAGATTTTTGTATTTCTTTCTTTGAAATTGATATTATCAAAGTTCTCAACCCCAATACCGCTGCTACCAGGAAACCAAAGAATGGCAACACCGTGACCGCCGCTGTTTACCGCAGCGCTGTTTGCGGTTCTGATGCTGACATTTTCTAAATTAATGTAAGCTGCTGCCGTGGGGCCGCCGCTTCCGGCATATATTTCGATATTTGACATAGCCCCCTCAAAGAAACTATCAATTATATTCACAGTCATTCCGCTTTGATTGACAATTCTTATTCCCCTAAGTCCACCAAAGATATGAGAATTGCGAATGGTTGCATTTCCTCCTACTCGTAAAACAGCAGTGGACTGACTGAAGGTATAACCTTCTCCATTAGGATTATAAACAGGCATCTGAGCCATAAGCACGTTTAAATTATTCAATTCAGCGCCATTATTTAGAATGATAAACCCTTTATCGGCTGAGCTGGTGCTATGAGGCCCGTCCATTCCGCGGCCGTCGATTGTATAATTGTTGCCGTAAAAGGTTTTACCGCTGATTGTAAAACCGTCCTGTTTATCGGTTGCGGTTGTGGTGGTAAAAGCACCGTTTGATCGATATGTTAACAAACCATTTTCATCATACCAATATTCATTGTCAACTCCAAAAGTTGTGATTACGATATTGCTGGTTAAGGTAACATTATAGTTCCGCGAATTATCCTTGATATCATTTCCGGTTTCAACATTGACCGCATCGACAATCACAAAGTAAATCTCAGCTTGGTAAGCAACCGAAGTTTTCGCAACAAATTTATAATGATCTTGCATGTTATCATTGATGACTAAATCAACAATGAAATAATGTTTGCCGGTTTGTTCATTCACTTGGAGACTTCCGGCTCTAACCGCTTGCTGATCCGGGCTAATTTTCTGATAGCTTGCATCGATAAATGTATGGAGTTCAAAATTAATTCCGAAGGTATCAATCAATTCTTCAGCATCATAAATTCCTTCCTTAGCAACATAATCAACGCCGACAACAATCGGAAAACTGCCTTGATTTCCGTATCTTGCCATGTTTTCTTTGTTTGCATAAGTTGAAGGAATACTCTTAGAAATCGAAACACCATATACACCTTCACTATAAACAGTAATGCGTTTAGTAAAATCTATTCCTTTAAAACCAAGGATTAGATAATCTATTCCCGGATTATCACAATAATAAGTTCCAAGCTCATCTCCGAGGGAAATAAAATCAGCAAAGTCGCTTTCCTTTTCAATAGTGAGCAAAGCATTCAAATCTATTTCAGCTTCATATTGGAATAGTAAATCCCTGATATCAACCTGAATATCGGGCGCTGCTTGATTAGCAAAAACAAGTTCTTCGTTAGCTAACGCTTCATATAAAGCATTTACCGCCTGGAAATAAGATTCAAACAAAGGATAAGTATTATTGAAAAAGAGATTTCTTGTTGTTTGCATATCTTGATTCTTTTCAATATAGTCTTTCTCCCAGGTAGCAAGGTTTGGATAATCCGCATAAGCTTTTAAGAACTCAGTTTTTTTGTCTAAGATTAATACAGGTTCTAGTTCATTCAAGTTTATTATTCTATTTAGGAAATTATTAACATTAACTGGATTTAAATTGCTTTGAATAACCTTACCTGCCTTAGAATTAACCAAACTTGTTTCCGAAGTTTCTTCATTTACACTAACTGTATAGGTGCCGACTGCTGTCTTAACCGTTGAACCAGTCTTCGCAAGCATTCCCGCTTCGTTAAAGATTTCATTTAATTTTTCAGAATCATGATCGCCGTTTAGAACAATTTCAACTGTAGTATCGCTGTTTAAAGCGCCAGATTTAATTTTCTCAATTGAACCGGGTACTACAAGATACTTGATTCCTGTGTCGGAGAATGCGGAAGCACCGATGATTTTTATACCTTCGGGAATATCCACCGCATATAAAGGCAACCCGACAAAAGCCGCATCAGGAATGTTCACTGGCTGATGGTGTGAGTTTTTTGAAAAGATGAGAGCGAGATTTTCGCCTTCATTTGCAAAGTTTTTAATAACCCTCTCTTCTTCTCCGTCTTTATAAACAATGACGATATTATCCAATTGTTTCTTCAACAATTCTTTTAATTCCCCTTTAAAATTCTTCTCATTTAACAAATCAAGATTTGCTTGAAGCGTATTAATAGATTCTAAATCTACAGTTTGATAGATATCACCGAGAAGTTCCGTCAACTTACTGCCCCCTTCATCAAGCAAAAGATAGGGGGTATTTTTAGTCCATCCAAAAGCTTCGATAATATTTGGTTTTCGGTTTGTAGATTCTGCCAATAAATTAAATTCTCCAAGAGCAGAAGCCCAATCCTCTTCCGAAATTAATTCCAATCTTTTGGTATCGGTATTATAAATAAAATGATACCCTGAAGAAGCAGATCTCGGAGTAAAGGAAAAATCAGTGTAATGTTTGCTGATGATTTTCTTTAACTCAGAAATAGTCCGTGGCTCTTGAAAACCTTCTTCAAGGCTTTCAATTTCAAGAATTCTATTAACATTCGCAACATCTTGCTTATCAGCAGATAATCTTGCTTTCTTAATAAAACCTCCAATTGTTGGAATTAGTACTGCAGCTAAAACTCCGATAATGGCAATGGAAATTATCAGCTCGGTTAATGTAAAACCCTTTTTTCTTCTTGTCATAATTCTCTCCCTTCATGACTAATTTTTAAACAACAATGGGTCTCTTCTTTTTCTGAGTGTTTCCAATCAGAAATTAAATCTTATCTCCCTACGAGCTTTTTCCCAGCCTGTTTATAATTTATCTTTTTTAAAAAATTAATTTTCACGGTAAGGAGAACGAAAAACAACCATTTTTTGTTCTCAAAATTAACAGCAATTACCCACTGATAACCGAAGAGGTTTTAGAAACCGTATATTTTCCGTTAACATAGAGCACATAATTGCCGTTATCGGCTTTTAACTCAAAGCCGGTTCCGAAAGGATTCTCACCATCAACTTGATGAAGAGCAAATTCATCAGCAGTAAAAGCATCATTCCCGAGGCTCACATAATAATTCTTAAAACTTACAAGAGCTGCTTCAGCATCGGCAGGATCTTCTTCACCGCTCACTTTCCAAGTTTCATAGATTTGACCAATAGCTTTTGCCTGTTGTAAATCAGCACTTTCTCGTGCTTTAGTAATATAGCCACTGAAAGTAGGAATCAATACAGCAGCAAGTATACCGATAATGGCAATGACGATAATAAGTTCAGTCAAAGTGAAACCTTTTCTTCTTAAACTTTTTGTCATGTTTCTACTCCTTTCTCTATATATTCATCAATGATTTGATTGCTTAAAATGAAAAAACTATAAAATATTTAATCTTATAGTTTGAATTTATCTTGACCGTTGGCAAAAATAAGCATAAATATACTTAAAAAACCATTGCTATTACAATCGGTCAAGCGTGGATATTTAATTATGGGAGGGCTTTATATAAAAAGCCAAAACTAATTTGTTTATGAAAGCTATTTTCCAAAACCGGAATAATGAATGAAGATATTTCTAAAGAAAATGAAGGCTTTTCCGAATTTGGGTTGGTTAAAACGTAAGTTGCGTACAAACCAAAGAATAAAAGAAATATGCTGAAATAAATCGGAGCGGGAGTTCCGATTTTGATTTGTTTAAGGTATTCGGTAATATTATTTAAGAAACTGTTAAAATTATACAAAAGGTAAGTAAAGATTAAATATAAACCGATTTGGAAAAGAAAGCTCAACCACACTTTCTCTTTCCAAAGTGCTTTGATAAAGCCTTTAACAAAAAACAATCCAAAGCTTATAATTATTGCTGCAGTAAAAAAGAAGTGCTTTAGATAAAAAAACTTTTTTTTTAATGCAAAAAATAGAATTCCAAAAAAGGAAAGAATAAAGCATAATATATGTTTTCTAAGATTTAGAAAAAAATTAAAAATTCTAGTCATCTGCAGCACCTAAATAAAAAAAAGATAATATCCGAAAAATTGCTTTTTTTTAGCGTTTTCTTTCTTCCACCCACAATTTTTGATATTATCCCCGTTTATGAAATTATACCACTTTTCATTTAAAAATACAAGGATTCTGATATTAACTATTTATCTTCTTTGCGTTTGTGAATATCATGTTCACGTAAATAGTTTTCTTTATTGACTTGATATGCCCTTGCAATTGCTAAAGAATGTTTTGGAACATTCTTATTTAAGGTTGAA
>DUTX01000127.1 GCA_012841865.1 Acholeplasmataceae bacterium
ACATTCATAATCTTGTGTCACCAAAGTGGCTTTATAGTTAGAAAATTTCTTCAGTTTTCAAAATGCTTAAATATAGCTATATAACTAATATATCTATATTTACCCACTAAAACTTTACACTACCCAAGCCGAAGCTTGCTATAATATTTCTTCTTTAAGATCATTTTGCATCAGAAGCATAATTCTTTCTCGCGGATCGAATTTATGGTAAATAATATCATAAACCGCTTCAATTATCGGAGCATAAATATTATTTTCTACAATCATCTCATGAGCAGCAATTGCACTTCTTGCTCCTTCAACAACCATCGTCATTTCCGCTAAGGCTTGTTCAAGGTCTTTGCCGCTGCCGATTTTATAACCTGCTTGAAAGTTACGGCTATGGGTGCTAGTACAGGTTACGACCAAATCTCCGAGGCCGGCAAGCCCAAAAACGGTCTTCTCTTCTGCCCCAAACATACAGGCAATTCTTTTGATTTCAACTAGACCACGGGTAATCAAGGCCGCTCGGGTATTATCACCATAACCAAGGCCGGCAATAATGCCGGAAGCTAGTGCAATAATATTTTTTAAAGCGGAACAAATTTCTACACCGATTAAATCAGTTAATGTATAAACGCGAAAGTAAGTTTGATTGGAAAAAACTCTTTGAATCAATTGAGCTTGCTTCAAATCGGGACTGGCTGCTGTTACAAGCGTCAGCATTTCTAAAATGACTTCTTCTGCATGACTGGGACCACTTAACGCAACAAATCCTTTTACAAACTTACTCTTGATTTCCTCTTCAACAATCTCCGAAACTCTTTTAATGGTTTTTGGTTCCAAACCTTTGCTTGCGTTTACAAACACCTTTTCTGATTCGATTACCAAATTAATTTCCTTTAAGACACTCCTAATTACCGAAGTCGGAACCGCAAGCAAGATAATATCACCGAAAGCAACTGCTTCTTTAAGATCTGTGGTTGCTTGAAATATTCTTGAAGAAGCGGTTGTTTTAGAATTAAATCTTGCAATTGCTTCTTTAGAATTATCATACAAAAGCACCGCATGACCGTTATCATAGGCAATTTTTCCAAGGGCGCTTCCCCAACTTCCGGCACCAATGATGGCAAGTCTTTCCATACCTTACTCCTTTTTCCTCAAAATAAATTTTAGCGGCGTACCAGTAAAATCAAAGTTTTCTCGAATTCGATTTTCCAGGTATCGCAAGTAAGAAAAATGCATATGTTTTTCATTATTAACGAAAAGCACAAAGGAAGGCGGTTTTGTATCTTCCTGGGTTGCATAACTCAGTTTTAGGCGATTACCGTTAAAAATCGGCGGCTGATTAAGCAAGAATGCATCCGTTAAGACTTCATTTAAAAGGCTGGTCGAGATTCTTCTTGTAAAGGCTTCGTAAACATGGTTTAGCTCTGCAAAAAGCGTTTGAACTCTTTGTTTGTTTTTTGCGGAAAGGAAAACAATCGGCGCGAAATCCAAAAAGACAAACTCGTTTCGGATTTTCCTCTCGAATTCCCGCATTGTTTTTTCATCCTTTTCGACTAAATCCCATTTATTAACGACAATAATTATCGCCCGATTATAATCGCGAGCATAACCTGCAATTCTTTTATCCTGCTCAGTAATATCACTGGTTCCGTCAAGTAGTAAAACTGCAATCTCGGATCGTTCTAAGGCGGCCATTGCTCTTAAAACAGAATATTTTTCCGCATTCTCATAAATCTTCCCTTGTTTTCTAATTCCCGCTGTATCGATAACAACAAATTTTTTGCCGTCTCTGGAAAAAAGTGTATCGACAGCATCCCGTGTCGTGCCCGGGATTTCGCTAACGATAACGCGGTCTTCTCCGATGATGGCATTCGCAAGGGTTGACTTTCCGACATTGGGCTGTCCGATTAAACAAAAACGAATCGAAGCATCGTCAGGAGTTTTCTTCCGAGTTTCAGGCAAAAGCGAAATAACTTTGTCTAAGAGGTCCCCAACACCGATACCATGGAGCGAGGAAACCGGAAACACATCGCCAAGACCGAGATTATAGAACTCATAAATCAAAGGTACAAAACTATTATCATCCACCTTATTAGCAGCAACCAAAACTGGTTTCCCGCTTTTTTGAAGAATCAAAGCGACATCTTCATCTTCGGTGGTAATACCGGTTCTGACATCAACAACCATAATAATGACATCAGCTTCGTTCATTGCAAGTTCAGCTTGGGCCCTAATTTCTTTAGAAAAGGGCTCATCTTTTAAGATGATCCCTCCGGTATCAATAATTCTGAATTCTTGATTCAACCATGAAGTTTTACTATAGATTCGGTCCCTGGTGATCCCGCTGGCATCATCTGTAATTGAGATTCTTTCTCCTACTATCCGATTGAACAAGCTGGACTTACCCACATTAGGCCGACCAACTATAGCAACTACTCCACGCATATATATTATTTTTTCAATCCTTTCAAGTGATCTTCAAAAGGTCGCCAAAGGTATCGGAAAGTTTTTCCTGAGTTTGGGCTTTAATAAATTTGCCGTAAGCTTCGCGTTCTTGTCTTTCGTGTTCGGCTCTCATGCTGACAACCAAACGTGTTTTTTGAGGATCAAAGACACGAACTTTAGCCTTGACGACATCGCCTTCAGAAACAGTATCCTGGGCAGGAATGCTTCTTTTCGGAAGATACCCGATTGCTCCTGCAAGTGAGACCTTATATCCTTCCTTCAATTCTTTGAAGATGGTTACTTCGACAGTGTCGTTAACCTTGCAATTTAAGTTATCCCAAGGATTGTCGGTAAGTTGTTTTCTAGAAAGAATAATTCTCTTCTTATGAGGATCAATTTCAATGATTTTAGCGGAAATTGTTTCTCCGACTTCAACAAAGTCAGTGATATATGTATTGCGTTCATAAGCAAATTCACTCTTCGGCAAGAAACCGGTAACTTCTTCCGCAAGTTGTAAGACTACACCGGAATTATTGATTTCAATAATTTCAGCTTCAATAATCATACCGACTTCTTTGTCAGCAACAAAATCTGACCAATGATTCGGAAGCAAAGCTTTGCGTGATAAACCAACGCGTTCATCGTCGACTTTGATAACTTGAACCTGAACAGCATCTCCGACATTTAAGACCTTCTCGACTTTATAAACACGATTATGATCTAATTCGGAAATATGTAAAAGTCCTTCAACTCCCGGTGCAATTTCTACAAAGGCTCCGTAAGATTCAATATTCTTAACAACGCCATCGAATACTTGTCCGACTTCAACAGTACCCAAGAAATCACGTTTTTCTTGACGTTTCTTAATGGCGTTAGCAACAGTTTGCGAGACGATTAGACGAATGCGTCCGTAATCAATTCTAATCGGTGCAACTTCGATTTCCGAACCGATGAAATCTTCTCTTTCATCTTCCGGAACCGCAACTTGCGTTGACGGAAGGAGACATGAAAATTCATTGTGTTTTAAGAGATAGCCAACGCTTAACTCTTTTACAACCTTAGCGGTAATGATGCCGTGATTTTTAATCACTTCATCAAATTGCTTCAATTCGTTCCGCATCTTTAAAAGCACGGTTGAGAATATGAATTTTCCTCCGTCAGGATATATTTTTTTGATGACAACCTGTACGCGGTCGCCTTCTAGGAATAAATCGAATAAATCTTCGTCTTCATGAATATCGGCAGTGTCTCTACGGAACAGATAACCTTCCTGACCATCGTCAAGCTGTATCAAAACTCTTTCCTTCTTAGCTTTGATGACTTTATTGCCGCGAACTTCTTCAGGACGGGCTTCGATGACTTCTACAACCGTTCCTTCAACAACTTGTAATTCACGGTATTTAGCTTTTTCAGGGGCTGCCTCTTCTTCTTCAGCATCTTCAGGAGCTTCTGTTTCTAAGGATTCTTGATCTTCATCTACATCCTCAAGATCTTCCTCTTCATCAGAAACTTCTTCAGTAGTTGTTCCTTCTACCTCTTCGGTAGATTCTGCCTCGGTTTCGGTTGCTTCTTCAGTAGCAACAGCTTCTTCCGTAGTCATTTCTTCTGTCGCTTCGACAGATTCTTCTAGAACTTTTTCTTCTGAAGCTTCCGTAGTCGGAGCTTCTTCGGCTTTCACCTCTAAAACATCGGCTGTTTCGGGCATTTGCTCTTCTTTCGCTTGCATTTCTTCAGCAGTTGTTTCTTCATTTTGAATCATCTTGTTTTTTTCTAAATTCTCCATTTTGTAACCTCTTTTCAACACTAACTTAATTATTTCTTCAACTACTTCATCAACATTTAATTTAGATGTATCAATCTCAAACGCATCGACCGCCTTTTGTAAAGGACTGATTGTACGATTGCTGTCCTTAAGGTCGCGTTCTCTGATTTCCTCGATCGTCGCTGCTAGACTTTGTACAGGTTGATTTTTTTCCTTACGTTCATTCAACCTTCGCTTGGCTCGTTCCTTAATATCAGCATTAAGAAAGATTTTAAGCTCCGCATCCGGCAGGACCACTGTTCCGATATCGCGTCCATCCATTATTATATTCTTTTTGTCGGCGAGCTTCCTCTGAAGCTGCACGAGCTTCTCGCGGACATAACCGAAACTAGAAACTAACGAGACATTGTTCGAGACCTCCAAGCTTCTGATTTCCTCAGAAACATCTTTATCATCTAAAAACAAACGTTGATTTCGAAAATCAATTTTTGTTTCTTCAAGAAACTTATAATCATCTTCGTTATGCAAGTTAATTTTTAAACCTAATGCCTTTAAAGTAACAGCACGATACATTGCTCCGGTGTCGATATATTCGAAACCAAGAATTTTTGCAACTCTTTTTGAAATTGTACTTTTACCTGCACCAGCAGGGCCGTCAATAGCAATACGCCAATTCATATTATACCTCTAAATATTACTTCCCTATTATACCATACAGTTTAAAAGAATTCAAATATTTCTGAAAAATATTTGTTTTCATCCTCTTCTTACAAGCAGTTTCTTGATTTCATGAGGCTTTAACTCCCGGACTTCGCCTTCTTTTAAGCCTTCAGCAGTGAGATTTCCGAATCGAATTCTCGTCAAGCGCTTAACGGGATAGCCAATTGCAGCAAACATTTCTTTAACTTGATGATATTTACCTTCTTTGAGAATGATTCTAGCAAGAGAAGATTTATTTTTACGGTCAACTGATTCTAAAAATGCTTTACAAGGTCTGGTTTTATAGTTTTCTAACTCAACACCTTTTTCGATCTCTTTTAATTCTCGCTTCGATATTAATCCATCCAAGCGGACAAGGTATTCTTTTTCAACATCGGACTTAGGACCGACAAGGGCATTCATAAAATCACCGTCATTGGTTAATAGCAAAACACCCTTTGTGTCATAATCAAGGCGTCCGACCGGATACAAGCGAAATTTTTGATATTGTTTCGGAAGCAAATCAATAACGGTTCTTCTGTTCTTATCATCGGAAGTTGAGGTAATGATATAACGAGGTTTGTTCATTAATAAATAGATATTTTCATTTACCGAGATGAGCGGTTCTCCTTCAATGGTGATCCTGTCTTTCTCTGAGACTTTAAAACCCATTTCCGTAATAATATGACCGTTGACAGCAACTTTTCCTAAACGAATTAATTCTTCTGCTTTTCTACGCGAACAATAGCCACTTCTTGCAATCAGTTTCTGTAATCTTTCCATTTATTATATCCTTTCCGATTGAACCGTTTCTACCTTTATTATTATATCTATTTTTACCAAAAAAACAAGATAAAAACATTTTAGAAAATTAATAAGGTAATAAAATAAGCTAAGATAAATCCGATTAAGTTAATTATAATACCAATCCATAAGGCTCGGCCGTATTTTTTTATTCCCGCTGCCGCTGAAAAAAATACAATAATATAAATCGAAGCATCGCTCACAGTATGGATAAAGGTTGAAAGAACGCCAGAGAAACTATCAACTCCAGCAGTCTGATAAATTTCTATCATTAAAGCATAGGAAGAACCGCTAGAAAAAGGACGCAGAAAAGCCTGAACAATCACCAAAGGCGAAAAACCAATGTTCCTAAATAAGTTTTCAAAATCACTAACTATTCCGCAACTTTCAATTAAACTGACCAAGAGAACAAATCCTAAAAAATAAGAAAACATATTTATAACGGTAATTGTTCCTTCCTTAACTCCGGTTGTAAATGCTTCAAAACAATTTACCTTCTTAATAAGCCCATAACCGATGACAATAATAATATAGGCAATCAGCAATATATTAACGAACATTTTTTCGCTCCGTAAATTTTAATATCAAAATAGCAAAAACTGTTAAAGCAAAGGAGGTAAGAATGAAATAAGGAATTAATTCTAAATTGATTTTAGAAAAGAAAATTTTCCGCACGCTTAAAGCGGTTCCCGGAAAAAGAGTAAAACTAGTGATATTCAGTAACAAAAATTTTATCATCTCCGTAGTCAAAGTCTCGGTCTTGCTTTCTTTTTGCATTATTTGTAAAGCTCTGATTGTGCTCGGCGTTCCCGCAACCCCAAGACCGAGAAGATTTGCTACCAAAGATAAACAGATATGTTCTCTTGCGGGACTTGTTTTCGGAAGGCTTGGAAAAAGCTTACCGATTAATCTTTTAAAGACCTTAGTAAGGGCAGAAATGAGGCCGCTTTCAACTGCGATTTGGAGAAGACCATTATAAAAGATTATGATTCCCCCAATTCTGAGTAAAAATTCCAAGGTTTTATTAGGAACATCAAATAATCCCAAAATCATAGCTTCAGAATTCCCCCGGCTTAAACCATAAATTAAACAGAAGCTGACTAGAATAACCCAGATTTTACTCATCAGTAATACCTATAAATGTCAACCCGTTTTACAACTTTCCCGTTTACACGAATCATGGCTTGACCAATAACCAGTTTTGAACCCGGTTTTTTTAAAAGTTTAATTGTACATTCGACTTCTTCGGTTTCTAAAACCGGATATTTGATATCTTCCAAAACTACCGGAGTTGCTTTGTATAAAGAATCATTAACTTTAATTATTTGTCTCTTTAAAACAAGGAACATCCGATAATTGGTAAAACCATAATCAAAAAGTTGCCGGTGGACATTGAAATCATCATTATTACTGTTCATAGTTACAGCAATTAATTCCATTTCGTCTTTTTTTGCGCTTGTAACAAGGGTTCTTTTTGCTTTGGTTGTATATCCGGTTTTTCCGCCGGTGACGATATCCTGAGTATGGATTAAATAATGTTTATTGTAACAATCAATGATATTTCCTTTTTCTGTTATGATTCGATAAGTCTTTGTACTGGCAATCTTTCGAAAAAGATTGTTATCGAGGGCATATGCCATTAAGAGGGCCATATCATGACAGGTGGAAAAGTTTGCATTTTCTTCATCTAAACCGGAAGGATTTGAAAAAGCAGAGTTTGTCATTTTAATTTTTTTAGCAGTTTCATTCATTGTATAAATAAAATAATCATAATCTTTAAACACGTTTTTCGCAATCAATAAAGCAGCATCATTTCCGCTTCTAAGCATCAGACCATATAAAAGATCGATTAGCTTAACCTTATCTTCAAGCTCCAAATAAAGGCTTGAACCTTCCTGGCGGGCGGTTTCTTCGTCGACCGTATAATATTCATTCAAATCACCATACTCGATTGCAATAATCGCTGTCATAATTTTTGCTATCGAAGCAGTAAGAAAACGAACATTGATGTTTTTTTGGTAGAGAATCCGGCCACTATCTTTATCCATGAGAATAGCAGCACCGGCACTCATGGGAATTCTTTCAGCAGTATTCGAATTGATATTAGCTCCAAAATTTCCGGAAAATAAAAAGAAAAGCAAGATAATAATCAAAAATTTCTTCACAACATCACCTAAAAACATTATATGTCCAGAAAAATCATTATATTAAAAAGAAAAAGACTGATTTGATCAGTCAAAGGTTTCTTGAGAATATAATGCTTGAATTTGCTCTTGGAAAAGATAAATGCGATTGCGACGATTTTCGTTGCGAGGGCTTAAAATATGCAGTTCTTCTAATATCTTTACAAGCCCCGCTGTCGTCGGATAAGTTCTTTTTAAGGCGTAAGCGATGGATTTGATGTTTGTAACAGGATGAGTGCTGATATAAGAAAGAGCTTCAAAAAGATTTTTTTTGACAGTGCGCGAATAAGTAGAATTATTAATCATATTTTCGTTTTTTTCTTTAATATAAATAATTTTTTTAAAGATCTCAAGAAAATTTTTTAAGGTTTTGATAATACCATTTAAAAAAAACTTAATCCAGGCTTGATAGTCGCCTTTAATCCGAACATTGATTAAAGCTTCTTGATAATCTTTTTTATAGAGATTAAAATAATAGGATAAAGAAAAGGGATAGAGCGGAAAAATTCTTTCCTTCAAGAAATAAGTCGCAAGCAAAATCCGGGCTTGGCGGTGGTTTCCGGTCTGAAACGGAGAAATTGCGAGAAACTGATAATAAAGAAGAGAAGCTTTAAGAAAGGGGTTGATTTTCGAATCATCTGCCAGATAAGAAAATAGATAATTCAAGGAAGTATTGATGTCGCGAGGATGAACAGGTATTAATCTCGAATTCTTTACAATCGATATTTTTCTAATTTTACCTGGACGCTGCATATAATCTGTGATGAGCATTCCATTGACTTCTTGAAAGAAAGTTTGGAAATCTTTATAATACTTTTTTAAAGAAAAATCCATTGCCCGCAAATAAGCATTAAAAACAGCCGCTTCAGTATCATTGTAATGTGACGCAAGAATAGTAATTGGATTTAGATTTAGATTAAAGATTTTTAATGAATAATATGCATCCAGTTTTTTAAATAGAGTAATATAGGCGGAAAAGTCATGTTCTTTTAAGAAATTTTTCAAACAAGTGTTTAATTTTCCGATTTCACAGATACAATCAATTGCGTCAATATCAAAAACAAGTTCTTTTTCAATTTCCTGAAGAGGACGCGGAATAAAACTATTAAAATAGATTTTACCGGTTTTTTTATTAATTAGCATTCTAGGGTTAATTTTCATACTTATCACTCTAGCATATAACAGAGATTCTCTTTAATATTTAAAGAAAATCAGCAATCAGCGCTTTGATTTGCTCTTCTGTTTCCTGCGGTTTTTCATAATTTACGGATATATAATTACAATCCATTTTATTTTTAAACCAAGTAATTTGCCTTTTCGCATAATTCCTAGTTTGGCGGCGGATATCTTCCAATACATCAGGCAATGATCCACCTGTATCTAAATATTCCGCAAGTTCCCGATAACCGATATCCTTGACTTTTTGGAAATCTACTCCCCGCCTCTTTAAAGTCTTAACTTCTTCTAACCATCCGGAAGCAATCATTTCGGTTACTCTTTCATCAATTCTTTTGTAGAGAAGTTTGCGGTCAGCAAGCAAACAAATAGTAAGGGCATCATAAAGGAGTTTTTTGCCCTTTAAATTCTCACTGATCTTTTTTCCGGAAAGGGCAGCAGCAATCGCTCTTAAAACTCTTCTTCTATTGTTCGGATGTATTTTTAAGGCCGCTTCTAAATCCAATTCACTCAAGACATTATGCAATTTCTCATTGTCATAGTCCTGATATTTATTTTCAAACTCAAAATCGCGACCGGGAAGCGAGAAATCATAATCGCCTAAAACGGCGTTGATATATAGACCCGAGCCGCCAACCAAAATTGGGATCAAACCGCGGTTATGTAAAGTGGAAATTTTTTCTCGGGCGAGAAATTGAAAATCCTTAATCGAAAATTCAGCTTCGGTATCCAAAAAATCAATTAAATGGTGAACAACATCCGTTTCTTCAAGATTGATTTTTGCGGTGCCGATATTTAAACCTTTTCGAAATTGCGAAGCGTCACAGTTAATAATTTCTGTTTTTAAAAACTTAGCAACTGCAAGCGAAAAAGAAGTTTTTCCAACAGCGGTCGGACCGGTTATCACAATAACTTTGTTCATTTAACAATCCTCCGGAACCATTTTTCAATTTCCGAACTCTTGAATTTTACAATAATTGGGCGCCCATGAGGACAATTATAAGGATTTTCACAACGACTGAGATCATCTATTAAATAATCAATGACGTTTTTATCTAAAAATTGATTAGCTTTAATCGACCTTTTACAAGCCAACTCTTTTGCAAGCCCGTCTAAAAACTGATAACGGTCAACCTTTTTATTCTTTATCAGAGCATTGATAATCTCTTCAACAAACTCCGTTTCAACTCCTTTTGGAATCCAAATCGGAATCTCACGGACTGTGTAAGTGCTGCCGCCAAAATCTTCTATCATAATACCGAGCTTGTGAAGTTCTTCGATTCGCTCCGCCAGCAACAAAGATTCGGAGATTGTAAAAGTGAGTTTAATCGGTACTAAGAGTTCATAACTGATGCCGCGGTCTTTTTGTAATTCACGTCTGAACTTTTCATAATTGATTCGCTCATAAGCGGCATGCTGGTCTATCATATAAAAATTGTCTTCGTCTTGGAAGAGTAGATAAGTTCCGTGAAGTTGACCAATATAATACATTTTTGGAAGCACAGGTTTAGAAACGCCGTCTTCCTTTCTTTCTTCAAGAAAACTATATTCTTGTTGTTCAAACCGAGGAAGAACTTCCGTTTTTGGTTCCGGTTTCAATAATTCCTCGCGTTTAAAAATACTCGGTTCTTCAAAGTCTTCCACAAAGAGGTCTTTCGGAAAGTCTTTTTCTTCTTTAAATAATGCTTCTGGGAAATCATTTTCTTCAACAAATATATCTTCAGAAAATGATTCTTCAAAGTCGTTTTCAATAGTTAAGGAAGTTTTAGGAGTTTCTTCTTTTCTTCTTTCTTCCACTTCAACAATCAAATCGGAATCATGAAGGGCATAAGATATCGTATGGGTAACAAGATTGAGGAGTTCGTTTTCATTGGAAAAACGGACTTCCAGTTTCGAGGGATGAATATTCACATCAATCAAAGCGGGATCGACGTTGATTTTTAAGACAACGAGCGGATACCTACCCACAACTAGCCTTTCTTTATAAGCAGCAAGAATTGCGTTGGTAATGGCATAATTTTTGATTACCCGTTCATTGACGATGATTGTTATTTGCGACTTGTTGGCTCTGGTAATATTTAAATTTGAAGCATAACCGCTGACCTGAAAATAACCAATTGAATCATAAAAAGAAAACATATTTTTCGCAATCTCAACACCAAAAACTTGGGAGATGACTTCGAGAAGATTGTCGTTTCCGTAGGTTTGTAAGAGAACACGGTCATTATTTGTAAGTTTAAAAGCGATATCCGGACGCGCAAGCGCGACTTTATTCACATATTCAGTGATATAACTCAATTCTTGGTTCTGTGATTGTAGATTCTGCAGTCGTGCCGGTGTATTGAAAAAGAGATTACGGACACTGATTTCAGTACCGCGCGGACAAGCGATGATTGCTTCGCTGATAAAGGTACCGCCTTTTAAGGAATAAAGAATTCCTTTTAGGCCGTCGATGCTTGTTTTCAGACGAAAATTTGAAACGGCAACAATCGAAGGGAGGGCCTCACCGCGAAATCCTAAAGTCCGAATGCGGAAGAGATCTTGATCATTTTTGATTTTGCTAGTCGCATGGGGTTCGACACACATTCTGGCATCAGTAGCATCCATACCGATACCGTCATCGGTTACAACAATTTCGGTCTGACCGGCATCAAGCAAACTGATACTGATATTTTTTGCCTTTGCATCAATTGAATTTTCAACCAATTCTTTTACAACCGAAGCTGCCCGTTCAATCACTTCACCGGCAGCAATCAGATTGGCGGTATGTTGGTCGAGTTTAAGGATTTTCCCCATAAAATTCACCTACTTTTTCAATATTTTCTGCAATTCATCAAGAACATTCAAAGCTTCAAGCGGACTTGTTTGGTACAAATCCAGTTTTTTAATCCTGTCTAATATCAAAACTTCTTTTTCTGTTTTTGAATCATAAAGTAATGGCGGTTGATAATTATCGATTGATAAAAGTTTTTTATCGTGAGTTTTACTGGCTTCAAGTTTATGAAGCAAATCTTCTGCCCGAAGAGTTACTTCCAAAGGAATATTTGCCAGTTTCGCAACATTAATCCCGTAGCTCTTATCAACCGCGCCTTTTAAGACTTTATGTAGAAAGACAATTTCACCATGTACTTCTTCAGCGCTGACATGAACATTCTTAAGGTTTTCTAAATCCTCTTCAAGTGCAGTCAACTCATGATAATGCGTCGAAAATAAGGTTTTACACCGAATATTATTATGCACATATTCGATGATTGCTTGAGCAAGGGCCATTCCGTCATAAGTAGCGGTACCGCGACCGATCTCATCAAATAAAATCAAACTCTTTTCGGTCGCATTGGCTAAGGCATTATTAACCTCGCTCATTTCCACCATGAAAGTCGATTGGCCGCTCACGATATCATCGGCGGCTCCGATTCTGGTAAAGATGGCATCAAAAACAGGAAGTTTGGCACGGTTGGCGCTGACAAAACAACCGATTTGAGCCATGATTGCAATCAAAGCGACCTGACGCATATAAGTCGATTTACCGCTCATATTCGGACCGGTGATTAAGAGCACCGTATCTTCCGAGGACATTTTGATATCATTTGGAATAAAACGTTCTGTATACTTTTCCAAAACCGGGTGCCGGGAAGCGCTGAGTTCCAAGGAATTATCAGTGGTTAATTCCGCCCTCACATAGTTGTTTTCATTTGCGACCAAATAAAAGGCGCCCATCATATCAAGTTCCGCTATTTTCTTAGCAAGGTCCTGTAATTCATATGCATAATTTTTGGCTTCGTCGCGAATGGCTGTAAAGAGTTCGTATTCGAGTGTGAGAGTTTTTTCTTCTGCTCTTAAGATAGCAGCCTCTTTTTCTTTTAATTCCTGAGTGATATAGCGTTCAGAATTGACCAGGGTTTGTTTCCGGATATAACCGTATTCCTCTTTTACAAGACTATTATTCCCTTTACTGACTTCAATATAATAACCGAAAACGCGATTATAACCAACTTTCAGATTTTTGATACCGGTTCTTTCGCGTTCTCTCGCTTCTAAGGCCAAGAGATATTCTTTACCTTCATCATTCAGATTGCGAAGTTCATCAAGTTTTTCTGAATAGCCATCCTTAATGATACCGCCGTCTTTTGGTGAAAAAGGCGCATCTTCGGAAATTGAAAGTTCAATTAAATCATGCAAAGCAAGAATTTTTTCATAATCTTTCGAGAAATCAAAATAATCTGCAATTCTGATTTTTGTAACTAATTTTCTAATTTTCGGAAGGACATTTAAGGATTTTTTTAATTGTAAGAAATCACGAGGATTTGCGCTTTCATAAGCAATTTTGCCGACAATTCTTTCCAAATCATAGACCGATTCCAAAGCTTTTCTTAGCTCGGCTGTTTCTAAAAAGCTTTTCTTCATTTTATCAATAACATCATAACGGCTTTCGATTTTTTCGCGATCGATTAAAGGAAAGATGATTTGCTTCTTTAAAAAGCGGCTCCCCATTGCCGTCATACATTTATCTAAGATATTAAAAAGCGTGTTTTTCTTGTTTTGAAAGCGGAGAGTTTCAATCAATTCCAGATTTCTTCTTGAAGCCAAATCAATTTTTAAAAATCCGGAACTGTCATACTTTACCACTTTCCGCATATGAACCAAAGTGCGTTTCTGGGTTCTGAGAATATAGTTTAAAAGCCGAAAAAAATTCTTTTCTTCGATTTTATCTAAATTTTCAGCTAAACCGCGCAAATAAGAAGGCGGGTTAGTGTTATTTTCATAGGAAAATGTAATCGGCGTCAGATTCTTTAATGAAGCAAGGATATTAATATTAAAATCTTCACCGATAACAAGTTCTTTAGTTTGTAATTTTAGAATTTCCGAAAGTAATAAATCATCACTTAAAGGTAAATTTGTAAGATAATTTTCACCAGTTGAAAGATCGGAATAACTTAAGATATAACGGTCACGGTCTGACGAAACCGAAACCAAATAATTATTGTCTTTCTCATCAAGAGTACTGCCTTCAGTAACCGTTCCCGGGGTAATGATTCGGACCACTTCTCTTGCGACAAGGCCCTTAGCTTCGGAAGCTTCTTCGGTTTGTTCTACAATCGCAACCTTATAACCCTTTTCAGTCAGTTTATCGAGGTAGGAACTGACACTGTGGTAAGGTACTCCGCACATCGGCACCCTTTCTTTGGAGCCGGCATCTCTTCCGGTCAGCACAATTTCTAGTTCTTTAGAAGCGACGATGGCATCGTTAAAAAATAATTCATAAAAATCTCCTAACCGAAAAAACACCAGGGTATCAGGAAGTTGTTCTTTGATATCCAGGTATTGGCGCATCATCGGCGTATACTGCATCTTGTCAATCTTTTCGTACATATTCTCACCTATTAATACTTAATAAATTATAACATAAATTTTTGAAATATTACAATATTTCCGCTTTTTCTTCGGAAAAAATAATAGGTTAGAAAAAAAGGGTCAAATAAACTGAACCCTTTTATGTTTTTAAAGTTTCTATGTAGGAAGAATGAATCAACTTCCCGTTTTCTAACCTTGAGTCTTCCGCATCCAAAGCCATAAAATGACTTTCGACAGCATTATTGATATCGGTTAGTCCGGACACTTTTTCATTATTTCTAACCTTTCTTACAAAATCAACCAACATTTGTTTGTCTCCACCGGAATGATAAGAAAAGTCATCAGCTAAGGTGCTCACATCGATAATTTCCGTCCCTTTGCCATAAGTTTTTAAAACTAATTCCATCTTTTCTAAATCGCCTTCCAGTTCAGCTTTGGTTCCATGAATTTTAATGCTGCGATGGATTTCATTGGAAAAGGCGGTCATTACAAAGGAAGCGGTAATATCATCTTCAAAAAGGAGATTCACAACTTGATGGTCGACGACATCATTATCACTTCTGTAAACGCATTTTGAATAAGAAAGATTTTCATCGCTTAAGACTTTTTTCGGATCCGATTCGAGGGAGAAAATCAACATCCACATCGGATTTTTGGAATAAAATTCAACGGCATTAAATGGGCATTCAAGCGGACATTTATAACAATATTCCGCGCTTTTCTCCGGAGCGTTTTCTTCTTTGAAATAAGTTAAGGAACCGAATGAAGATAGAGCTATATATTTTTTATCGATTAACCAACGGATAATATCTAAATCATGGCAGCTTTTCGCAAGTATCATCGGAGCGCTCGTTTCCGCTTTTCGCCAGTTGCCTCTGACATAACTATGGGCGTAATGATAATAGCCGACATGCTCGGTTTGAGAAACGGTGGTGATTTTTCCTAAACTTCCGTCAGTAACTAATTCCTTGATTTTCTGGTAAAATGCCGTGTATCTTAAGACATGAGCAATAGCGACTCTTCTTCCGAGTCGGTTGGCTTTATTGCGAATCTCCAAAATTTCAGCGCGTTCGGGTGCAATCGGTTTTTCTAAAAGCAGGTCATAGCCCAAATCAAGGGCAGCCATGGCTTGTTCATAAT
>DUTX01000166.1 GCA_012841865.1 Acholeplasmataceae bacterium
TACTACCGCTTTGCCCATGCAGTTGTTAGAGGAAATGAGGTTATAACTACCGTTGACTTCAATTGTATCTTGATTTGACGTATAATCATTTGTATTGCCATTTCCCCGGATACAAGTATTACCTATGACAGCATTCATATTGCTGCCTGAAGTTAAAGAAATCCCTGTACGACCATTGTCATAGCAAACATTATTGGCTATAACATTATTAGCACCATTAACAGATATTCCAAGAAAAGTGTTATTGCTAGAATAATTACCCATTATCACGTTATTATTGCCACTTACATCAAGACCGAAGAACCCGTTATTATTAATCACATTGCCCGTGCAAACATTATCATTGGCATTGTAAAATTGAAGCCCTTGGCTATCACAATCAACACAGATATTATTTGAAACAGTATTTCGCCTACTATTAACGCCAATAATAATTCCAATATCACAACTACTACAAGAATTCCCTGATACCACATTATCGCTGCTTCCACCAGCTACACTTATTCCGCAGTAATAGCTACCCTCACAAATGTTATTTGTTATTAGGTTGTTGTCGCTAGAATCCAACTCAATGCCGTAATTATGGGTAGTTTTGTGTATAGTCCCTGTCACAATATTGTTATCACTGGAGCTAAGACGAATATTGCGGTTATTGGAGTTACTATAACTTGACCTGTTACCGTCTACCTGCAAATTATCCACCCGGCAACCTTCTACCCCGGCTAATGTTATGACACCCTCGGCTGAACCGCTGTTATACATCCTTTTTAAAATCGTGGCGCTACCATTGCCTTTAATGCAGACATTGTTTTTATTTACATTGATTTTGGCAGTAATATTGTACGTTCCATCGAGAATTAGAATCTCGCCCCCGGAGGACGGCAAGGCACTTATCGCCTGGTTTATCTCCACCTCATCACTTGTACCATCGCATAGGTAGTCGCAATCACCAGCGGTCCAACCGACAGTTGAAGTACCGACAACAAAGCGGCATGTTTTTACGCCGCCGCCCCCACTGGGCAAATCAGATAGCTTTATATGCCCTAACTCATTCTCTGTTGCTACTATCGCTGCATGGGCATCTACCTTGGCCTGGGCTCCCGCGGGAGTTTCCTTGGCGTTCCAGGCAGTTTTCTCATCATCGGTCACAAATCTATGATTTGGGTCAGTTAATACTTTGCTGGCTCCATCAATCGTATTTAAGAACTTCATAATATCCCTACCCCACAATCGTTATTGAATACTGTTCACTTGTTGGAGCAACAGCAAACTTAACTGTAATCGTATCCTCCGTAGTAAATTCAACATCTGTTATAACCTGGGCATAGGGAGAGGCGTTCTCCCGGATAGTCACAACCAAGTCGCGGGTTTTGAGGTTGTGTGTAACAACAAAGGACGTTTTTGTTCCGTCACCCAGCTTTGCAGTAACCTTGTTGGCAAGGGGAGCGGTTACCAAGTCCCCGGTAACAGCCCCGCCGGTAGTTACCCATTTGCCCAGACTGTTATCGAAGATTAATTCCGCATCTTTCCGTGCCCCGTCGCTATCCAAACGCTTAACAATGATACCACCATCATCGTTTTGGGCCATTGCTTCAACATCGCTGTTAAGAAGCAGAATGTTATCTCCGATATTAACCTCATTGGAATTAATAGTGGTAGTTGTTCCTTCAACCGTCAAGTTTTTAACCCTGAGGTCTGCATAATCAGTATCGGTATTGTTCCTGACCTGCAACTCTCCCCCGCCATTCTTCACCTTAACACCGGACTGACCTATAGTAAAGGTGTTAGATGTCGTACCTGTGTCCGTGTTCTGTTCATGCCGCTTACTCACGGCGTCGTCGATGTTAGAAGGCGTGCTTGAAGGCTTCCCGGACACATTGCTCCACGCTACCGCCGGTGTTTGCCAAGACACAGAACCCGCGCTGGAACCAGCGGTTAGGACTTTGCCGTTGTTTGTGGTCCCTGTAGCGGGAACGTGCAGGTTACCGTCACCTGAGGGGTGGGTGTAGTTGTTTGCGCCTGATTCAATGCCATCCAGCTTACTCTTTAGGGTTGTGGTGAAGCTGGCGCTCGTATCATCCAATATGGCTTTGTTGCTATGAGTGTGGCTATCGTCTACAGCACTTCCAACACTTTCTGGCAGATTATCAAGGTCAATAATCGCCGTGGAGCCGTTGATTGCAGCAACAATATCCGCGCCGGTCATCGACGCGCCAAGCGCATCACAACCAATCCACTCGCTTCCGTTATAGACAAACAGCCGATCAGATGCAGTATTAAAATAAAGCTGCCCTTTTACCGGAGATGTCGGGGCAGTAGCAAGGTTTTGCACTCTCGCATTCAGGAGTTGGTTTTTCGCCAAATCAAGATTTGTAAGTATTTTCATTTCATTATGCCTCCTTAGTTAAGATAAGCCTTCCCGGAGAACTCAGCAGCAAAGGTTAAAATAATATAATCCCTTGACACATACTCCACGTCACCGTAAACAACATTCCCCGCTGAATCAACCACGCTGACGCTGGGGTATTTATCTAAGTTGTGGTGTATGTTCCAAACCTTTACCGCTGCAATCTGGTCATGGATATAATTGACGCCGCTCCCCGGAGGCCCCGGAGGTCCCGGAGGTCCCGGAGGTCCCGGAGGTCCCGGAGATCCCGGAGGACCTGTCCCGGTTATTGTTGTATGAATCCCTGTTTTAGGGGTTATCGTTACATACATTTCTGTTTTTGGGGCTATTGCACCTATAAGTTTACTCATATGTCACCTCACCCCTAACTACAAAACTACTCGGAGGTATTATTGTCTTTACACTACCGTCTGCACGGGTTAGTTGAATATCATAGACATAGGCACGACAGAGCAGTTCTTTTGTATCCTTCGGCTGAATCTCAATACATGCGATACCGTCAATAAAATCTGTTACTACCTTCTGCAATATCTTTTCAGCCGTGTTGGTGCTGGTTTTCACCGTTAGATACACCTTGTCACCATTTTCAAAGGGGACCGGATTGCCCTCTATATCGCGACACGACACTTCTATAAGTTCCGTATCTCCCTTTATCATGCTTATGTTTGTACCTTCTACTATCACTTATCGCACCACCTTTAGCCCGATGGTCCTTGCAATATCTCAATAATAATATCCAGTTTATTGGATTATTCAACTAACGCTATTCCTTTTGTCTGGTTGGGCGTTCCCGCCCACACAATCTTAAATCGAGGGATGGTTGTCATATTGATCACCTCCATGACTACTCGCATCCTTGGACCTTGCTCCAAGCCTCATTTTCCCGAATTCTACA
>DUTX01000128.1 GCA_012841865.1 Acholeplasmataceae bacterium
CATAAATTCTCTCCTTTGATGTCGACAAAACCGAAACCCCCTTTTTCGACAGGATTTATTCTAGAAAATCCTATTAAAGTCTTTACGATTTTTATGGTATTAACCAATGAAATCGTTTTAACGAAGGGGAGATTTTTGTAATCTTCAATTTTAATTAATTCAAGAGAAAAACAATCAGAATCATTTTCCTGATATTTTTTTCCTTTAAGAGCATTATATTCTTCGAATCGATATTCCGTGCTTGTTACATCAGTTTTATAATTTGCGGCGGAAAATTTTCTTATTAAAACTTCTTCAACTGATTCCCTATTCGCTCCTATCTCTTCCGATAATTTCTTTGCATACTCCGGTAGTTTATTCTTTATCCATTCAGCTGTTTCATTAAAAGCTACAGCTTGTTCGAAGTTAATATTGCAAATCTTATATGTGATACTGTTCTCTATCTTTTGTGTCAATCTGCCCGAGTAAGGAGGTATAACCAAGGAACTATAAACAACTGGAAAATAAACCGATGATGAACCGCGCTGTACTGTAACTGGAAAAAAATCACAAGACTCTTTTTTAAATTTGTAAGGATGAAGTCCTTCACATTTAAACTTTTCCATACCCGTTTTTTTATAAAGTTTTGCGAAAATGTCTTCACCAAAAGCATCTTTTAAGGTTGCACTACATTTACAAGAGCATTCGATTGTCAATCCTTCCAACCCTTCGCTTCCAGACGGATTTGTTTTAAATGTTAAGGAGGGGGTTTTGCATATTTCCTTTCCTTGTTTGGCATGTACCCATTCGACCCACGGAAAATCATTAATGTGACCGCGATTACAAACCGTTATAATTCGTGCCACCACTAAATCACATTTGCATTTAGGACAACGAAGATAATAAGCCATATTGTGCTTAAGTTTTTGTTTGTATTCTCTTGGATTATCTTTTTTTTCTTTATTGTTTTGTTCGTTCCATTGCATTAAGGTTTGGAATCTCCTGCATTTAGGACAAAAATACCATTGAGGAAATCTTACATAAGGTATCTTATTGGGTCTAATAAATCTATTTACACCCAATGCTTTTGCAAATCTTTCGTCGTAAATAAACGCGAAATCATCCCAATATTTTGTAGAAGCAGTCATCAACGTTTGATTAGGAAAATCGACCATCGCTCCCACGCCATATTGCAATATCGCTTGAGCTGCACGTACTGAGTATGTTACCTGTATAAGTTCAATATCGTTCATATTTCATCTCCCTGTAATAATTTTACCTTTTAGTAACGAATCTACATTTCTCATGGATGTTAGTGTTTCTTTGCTTTGATCATAGTCCTTGCTCTCAAAGGGTTTAAGCAGGCGCATTTCTCCAGTACTAAGAGAGTTTTTAATAATGAACTTCCTACCAAAGAATAATTTCTTGCTTTCATTCTTGCTTTCTGCTATCTTTTCTCTCCAAAAGCTAATAAAATGATTGGAATTTGCTTCAATTTCATCAATGTCATATTTTAATTTTCCTTTAGAGCGATTATTAATCTTTTTAACCCTTTCCAATATAACCGCTTTTACTTTTTCTATATTTTCGTCGCTTAAATCTGCAAACTGAGCGCAATCGTCTTTCAGCAAATCCTGATAGTATCTCACTAAAGTGACAATAACGGCATGGAGTGCTCTTTCACATGCGGGTTTGGAAAAGGGTGTTACACTTGTAGGTTCAACATAACGATAAAAAGATTCATGATAGCTTTTGAACTCTTCATAATGAGAACGATCACGACTTTTTGTAGCATCATATTGTACGAAGACAATACCCGGATACGATCTGCCGATACGGCTGGAGGCCTGAATGTATTCGCTTGTTAATTTCGGTTGTCCTACCATTAACATTAAATTCAGCCTGCTAATATCAATACCGACAGATATCATATTAGTTGCTAAAAGTATATTTGAAGCATATCTTTTATTATCAATATTAACACGAGAATATTCCAGTTTTTCTAGTTTATCCAATGTTTCGTTGAGTATCATCGTTGTTACCCGGCTTGTAAGTTCGTCGGGACTTAATATAATGCGCGGTTTCGTGAAAAATCGATATGCGATTCGTCTTATAAAATCCTTGACGTCATCATTAACCAACGTCGAGGCCTTGCCAAGATCTTTTAAACTGTTAAAATAAGCAGTCAGGGTCCAAAACTTATCCTTCAAAACGAACATATCGTCTTCTTTTAAATAATCCAAGTTAATCATATGGCTTAATAGAAGAAGTGTGGCCATGACACGCGCCTCCATAATAGCCTTTGTTTTACCTGACGGCATCAAACCAATGTAAATACGGCCAAATATACCATTCTTATAATCGATTTGCGATGTCTGAGCAAAAAATGAATCATCTGCATCAATACCCGGGGGAGGAAATTGCATGACTTCTCGATTATAAAGGGCTGAACTTTGCTCTTTCGCTCTCCTTATTGTAGCTGTGGAAGCTATAATTTTGGGGCTTATTTTTTTGATTTTGCACAATTCATCTATTGCCGTTTCATACAATCCCACTATGGTTCCGAGTGAACCAGAAATTAAATGTAATTCATCTTGTATTATCAACTCCGGAGAGCGGTTACCTGAATTAATCGCAAAAAAAGAAGCTATATCCCCATTCCAAGGCAACATGGCAAATTTATCGACTGTTGCAAATAATAGGGTAGGCGGATATTTATATAGTTCTTCATCAACAATTTGTATGGGCAGAATTCCGTTAAATTCACAATCTTCATGAGTGCAATAAATATAAAAATGCTTATTATCTTTAAGCGCATAGCCCCAACTTCCTATCAAAGTGCTTGTTTCATCGTTAATGCGCTTAATGCCTTTAATCAATTTGGTACCACACCATGGGCATTTTAAAACTTGAAATTTGTTGTTTTTATCCAAAGTATATTTTAAGTTCGTAATGGTAGCTTCTTGCAGTTTTTTAAGATACACTTTTGCATCGTCGTTCCTGTTTGGAGTATGCTCCCCCCCTATCCATAACCCGATTGTAATCGGCTTTTCTCCTAAAAAATCCTCATTTCTTCGGCGTATATATTCGCAGGCACAAATTAACGTGGCAGCCCTAGTAAATTGTTGGGCAGTAAGCAAACGCAAAGTATACCGCATTATTACGGTAGTTCCATCGTAGGTATCGGGATAAACAATTCTTCGATAAAAGATCGTAAATGCGGTCAGTCCTAAATAAGCTTCAGTTTTTCCTCCGCCAGTAGGAAACCAAATCAGGTCGACTATATCACGATCATGAGAATCATCCTTAACAATGGATTCAATATCCATAAGGATAAATGCAATCTGAAATGGTCTCCAAATGCAATTGTCGTCATCTTCATCTTCGAAACGGATATTTTTTAAACATTCAGAAATTTCAAGATCATCAGGATATCGTTCAGCATCAGCCATCTTAGCCTGTAAACGCAATTGAACCCTTTGCATAAACATGGCCCTATTTGCAAAACAAAAAGCTTTATAGGCATTATCATCTTCTTCCAAGATTTTAATGCCGGAAAACATGCGTTTGCAAACTTTCTTACAGTTTTCTATGTTCTTTTTAGCTATTAATAAATAGCTATCTTCCAACCCCGCGGAATCTTCTTCTATTTTTTTAATCCATGTTTCATATAAACCAACAAACTTCTTTAATGATTCGATTTTTTCATGTTTCTGATACGTCGATATATCGGACAAATATTTCATGGACAACTGTTTCTTGGAGATCGCACTGTTTTCCGGTAAGTTAAAATTCATTGGCGGGACTTCAAATTCCGGAACATAATCACTCCAAATTGAACCCTTACCATCTTCTCCGATATTCCAATTAACGGCTACGCCGAGACCCTTTCCAAAAGACTTTTTGTTTCGATATAAAAGTTCATTAATCAAATCTTCTTCATCAGCTGATATAATGTTTTTATTACTTTTATTCTCCACAAAAACGAATTCATTATTATCAGTCGATACTGTAATTGTCGGTTGGAATAAACAATAATTATAATTGGGGCGCACTCGAATATGATTGTTAACCAACATTATTGTTAAAGACCATACATCTTCGGCAATATCGATTCTTAATGCGGTAATTTTTACATTGACGTCGTCTAGACCATTATGATTTTCCACATAATTACTATTTGAGAAATCAAGTTCAAAATGTATCCTGTGCGGGATGCGGACAAACCCCCTATAACACAACGTGACAAATCGATAAGCATACTTTTTAAAATTTTTCAATTCTTCACTCAGTTCCCGTTCTGTCCCAAATATATCTTTTAACTCTTTCGGTTCAATTTTTGATTTCAGTCTCAGTACTTTTTTCTCTTTATCAAAAGCAATTTTATCGGTAAATTCATCGGGAACCATAAAGTTGTCATCATCTACGGGAATAACACAATCTTCAATCTCCGCTTTTCTATACGTTGCGAACTGCGCGAAACCCCGAACCAAATCGGTATTACCTTTTGCCATAAACGTTACTCCGATTGAAGAAGGCATGTACTGGGTTGCCAGACTTATTTCTTCATCAATATTACCCGTGTCTGAGTCGGGAGGCGTATTATGCCGTTCATAATCGGCGTTGCCCAACAATCCTTCATCTTCTTGCAATTCATCATCATCATCTTCTTCTTCTAATTCCGTTTCTTCTCCAAAATCCTTTTCTTCATCATAAACAGGTATCATTTCATCGTTATCCTGATTCATAAAACATTCTTGCGGATATAGAATGCCAATGGAATAGCGAAGAACTGGTGAGCTCGAAATAAGCTCATGTTCGGGATCCGGAACACTAAATTCCGATCCGGGCCCCAATAATAAAGATTTTACCGATTTTATGTAGTTTTTACGGATATCAATCAGGTTCTTTTGTAAATCTGTTTTATCCATACATAATTTCTCCTATTTCAACTTCAGATATTGGTCGATTAACAAAACCAGACGGTACGGAAACAGGCTCTTTCATTTTTTTTATACTTTCCAATACCAAAATTTCCGTCAAGTGTTCAACATTATTATAAACGAATTCCAGTTCGCTGTCTGTTGGCGGTTTATTGCCTGAAAGTTTGTCCGCTATGGCTTTTCCAATTAAGTGCAGTATTTTTATCCTTTGATTGCGTACCAAACGGCATGCTTTATTATATTCTTCAGGATCCTTCGACATTTCGGAATCACGAGTGATAACCGCTATATGATGCATAACTTTTTTATCCCTCGGACCAACAACATTGCTATCGTCTGCCAACCAATGGCGTATTGTTGATTTCCGCAATATACTTCCTTGCGCTTTTAACATTTTCGCAATGTCGCCGTAGGTTAAGTTTTTTTCTTTCTTTAAACGTCTCAAAGAGTTTTTCCAATGAAGAACTTTTTTTGATGCGATTCTTAATTCTTCGGGAAATCGATACGTTTCCATAAACTCTCCGTACAGATAATCAACCATGTTTCTGGTATAGTCGTTTCGTTTAACAAAAACGATTTGATCACCACGAGTCAAATCGCTGACCTGGGTTTCTTTCACTTGTTTGTTTAAAGAATCATACACCACAGCTTGATAGTACTTGGAAAACAAGATGTATTTATCGTTTGAAAAACGTCCTATCGCAACAACATCGGATATCGACTCACCGCTTTGAGAATAACTCCTAAACGCACTGTTGAAACCAGCCAATATTTGCTCTTCTATATACCTTTCCCAATCATAGTTACTCTCAATGTCAAAATATTCTTCATTTGACTCAATCGTTATGTCCGGCTCGTCCTCATCAAAAATTCCCATCGATTCGTTCAATTTTCTTTCAAAATTATATTCTTTTTCCCGTTGAATTTTAAATGATTCATACTCAAAATCGTATAGAAGAACAGTGGTTTTCTTGGCAATTTCTCGATTTAACGGATTGAATTTATTGTTACTTATATTTCCCGTTACAATAATATGATCGTAAAATTCCGAATTTTCTATCTTATTTATCGGAATTATTTTAACGGTTTGACCGATTCCGAAACTTTTAACTAGAACATCAGCATGATAATTGTGCGGCACAATAATTGCAGTCTTGTATTCGGTTGCTTGCTTTAATTGCATGAGAAGTTCTTCAGATTTTGGACATTTTAAACGAAGAGACTCATACATTTTTTCTAATAAAAAGAGTATTGTTTTGCATTGGTTTACTACTGGAATAATATCGATTCTTTGAACAAGTTCTTTTAGCCTTTCTAATCGTTCTAAAGGTTTTAAAACATAAGAATTATCCATAGCGGTTTCCAATTCTCTCATGGAAAATGCCGCAGTTCTAAATAATTTTAAAATCGATACGGCATTGACAAGGAAATATCTCTTTTCACCTTGATTCCAATCGGATCTCTCAATGATTTTAGTCGTTTTCCAAAAATCGCGATAAATCTCGGAAAGCGAATCACTCTTCACTATTATATGGTTTATTGAGTTAAAGAGAATATTATTAATTTGTCTGTTTAATTCCAATGCGAAGCGGTTTTTTTCTTTAATGGAATTATAATGTTTGTTCAAGAATTTCTTGGTTAGGGCAAATAATTCTATATCATCCTGATTATTGCTTAATAATTCTTTGGCGCTTAAGGAATTTATATCTGTTGATACATGGATATATTTAAGCGATCGTCTACTAAACAAATTTATTAATTCCGAGCTTCCTTTTGAGATCGCACGATTCCCCAAAACCATTAACCCTATTGTTTTGTTGCCGTGTTTGCTTACAATTAAATCTCTGGCTGTCGAAATTTTTCCGGTTATTTTTAATACCGGATCGCTTTTCGACGGATTTCTTCCGATAATATGTCTATTGCCATTATCCGTGTAATAAGAAGCAGTCACAATATCCAACAAATCTATGGTTTTTCCGTCATTGTAAGCAAGTTTTATTTTTTTCAATAATTTCGAACACTCAAGTTGGTTTGTCCAATCCATCACAACAACAAAAGAAACATCAACATTGCTTGGAACACTGTCAATATCAACTTTCAATAATTCTGACAAAAACTCCGTTTTCACTTCGGATGTCTCTTTTATCCCCCTGCCGTCGGTTATCCTGGAAAATCCGTTGTACCTTTGTATCTTGTTTTTATTTTTATTGTAGGGTAGTATATGTATCAAATCACCGGATTTATTATACTTGTCTTTTTTAAATACCAAGTACTTCTGATTATATTCTATTTTTGTACCGAGCCACCTATACCGTTTACCCTCATATAAAATCATTTCATTTTCGTTAAGGGATGAAATGAATGAGTCAACATTAAATGTGTTTGATAATATACAGATCATCGCCGCCATAAAAATAGCCATGATATCAAAGCATATCGAACCAGTGTGCAATGCAAAACAGATCGATCTCATTTTTTTAGAAAATGACGTTTCCAAAAAATCCACGTATTTCTTAATAATATCTTCCCGCGAAATTAAATAACCATCATAATAGATTTTGTATCTTTCCGTAAATTTCAATTTTTCAAGTCCTTTTTCCAACCATAACCCCCCAGTCTCTTATCAGGAATTGCTCAATAATTTTAGACACTCAAGAATGAATCGCGCCATTTCTTCAACCAACGGAATAGTAACTGAATTGCCTAATTGTTTGTATCTTTGTAAATCCGAAAGATTATCGGGGAATGAGAACAAATCAAGATTCTCATCGTCTAAAAAAGCATAATTAACAAATCCTTGCAGTTTTCCCCATTCATTAGGAGTCATTACCCTAACACCCTCGCTATTAAGAGGCGTTTTTTTACCTTTTATCATCCTGCCGGCAATCCCCTTGCGAGGATCATATATTAAATTCCTTTCCTTGCCCGAGCCACCGATTGCCAGTAAAGTATTTGCTATAGGGCGTTCTATTCCCTGCTCATTGACAATTTTGTATCCAAACCCGTTTCCTTTCCTCTTCTCCCTTTCTCGATGTTTTTTCAGTGTTTCGAGATATCCCGAGGCCACATAGTATTTAGGATCGACATCGGTATCAAGCATTTCATTAATACTGTGATAAAGGCATCTATTTCCTTGCCTGGGTATTTCATCGGGCAATAAATTTAACTTCGCTGGCATAAATCGTTCCGTATCAAAACCAATAATATACGTTCTTGGTCTATTTTGCGGAACTCCAAAATCTTTGGAATTTCTTATAAATTTTTTCGGATCATATTCAAATTCGTCATTTTCTGTCAGTGAGGTACCGATAATTTTGTATTTCAATTTTTTTATCAATATCTCTAATACCCTCTTGAAAGTCGAACCTTTATTGTGGTAAACAAGATAATCAACATTTTCTAAAAAAATAACACTCGGTCTGGTTTTCTCA
>DUTX01000129.1 GCA_012841865.1 Acholeplasmataceae bacterium
AATCTTTTAAAATATGCTTCCACACCCCAAAAACATCCGCCTGCAAATACTATTCTTTTCATTTTACCATTCCTTTATTAATCTTCGATATCGATTATATCGCGTAGTTTTATCCCAATGCCCCGAATTTTGATTTTATCGGTGGCGGGATCTAATTTTTCAACCTTTCCTTCAATCTTATGCAAATAACCATCCCGATAATAGGTGATTTTTAGTGTCCTTTCTTCCGCTAAAGCCTGTTGTAAACTTCTGTTCATTTCTTCGATTTTATCGGGTAGTAGCGTCGGTCTAGGGATTCTTTCTCTTTCCTGCTCTGCTTCACGTAGAGAGTGTTTATAACCTTCTAAAGCATCAAAGGGTTGCCATTTGCCCCGCCTTTCTTTACTCGGCATTATGTCCTCCTATCAATTTGTTTCTTTTTAAAAGCGTAGCTTTTTCTGTATGCGAGACAGCCATCTGGACTGCATTTTTACCGTATCTTTCTTTAATTTTTCCTAAAGCCTCATAAAGCTGATGTTCCTTTTTATCGTGCTCCGGGTCGGCGAAAAGGCTCGTTTGAACAAAATCTTCGTTTGCGAGTTTGCCAAGACGAACCCGAACTTGCCTAATCGGTAAATCTTGCACATGTTCATAATATAATTTCAAGAAGCTTTCCACTAAGAACTTTCTGCTGTTGGTTTTACAAGGAAGTTTCCTTTGTCGGGAAAATCCACCCCCCCCAGCGGTTTGAGAATATCCAATCGCAAGTCCGATTAGTTCACAAGTAAGTTTTCTGGCAACAAGTTCGGTTGCTATATCATCAACCATTTCGATCAAGATAATTTCTAAATCGCGATAATGATAATCTTCAAACAAAACTTGCCCGCGTCCGAAGGATTTGCTTGCAGGTAGATAATTTCTAGCTTCTTTGACCGTTGTTCTTTCAATTCCGTAAGCATGTTCTAAGAGCTCTCTCCCGACAACTCCAAACTCCTTTTCTAACTTTTCCAAAGGATAGCGTGCAAGTTCGCCGAGATTTTTTATTCCCATTTTGTGTAATCTCTTTTCCAGGCGCTTACCAATACCCCAAATCTTACTTAAGGGTTCCACCTTCCAGATTTTTTCTTTAAACAGTTCCTCGTTAAGATAAGCTATGCTGTCAGGGCTTTTCTTGGCAAGAATATCGAGCGCAACCTTTGCAAGAAACATATTGTCTCCAATACCGCAACTCGCTGTAATGCCGGTTTCTTTAAATATTTCCGCAAGTATCTCTTTCGCTATCGCATTTGGAGGTTTATTATAATATTTTAAATAAGTTGAAAGATCCAGAAAGGCTTCGTCGATACTATAAACATGAATATCTTCCTTCGCAACATATTTTAAATAAACTTGATAGATGCGAGTCGCAAATTCAATATATTTTTTCATTCGCGGTTTCGCAAAAATAATCTCCTTATCTTTAGGAAGATTATAAATCCGACATCGGGAGCTGACACCGCAACTCTTTAATTTTGGAGTGACCGCAAGCACTACCGAGCCCGGTCCCCTTTCTTTATCAGCAACTACAAGTTTGGTTTTAAAAGGATCAAGCCCACGGAGAACGCATTCGACAGATGCATAAAAGCTTTTCAAGTCTATGCAGAAAACAATCATTCGGCGCCTCCTTACAAAATTATTCTATCACAAGTGCTTTTCTTTGTCTATTTAAAAATCTCTGTTTTTTTCGTCATTTTAAGATAATAATAAAAGTAAATAAATAATCATTATTTGAACTTTATGCTCTATAATTTAGTATAATAATTTTGGTGAGAAAGATGCAGAAAATAAATATTAACACACCTATCTACCACTTGATTAAAGAACATCCTGAGATAAAAGAAATCATGATATCTTTAGGTTTTAAGAATATCACCAATCCGGTGATGTTGAATACGGCAGGAAAGGTTATGAATCTAAAATCAGGTTCAAAACTGATGAAAATAGATCTTAAACTTATACAAGACAAATTTTTAGAACATAATTTTATTTTGGAGGATAATAATGAGTGAACTAATTAATAACAGTGAATTTCGTCAGCAAAAGCTAAAAGAATTAATAAAATCTTTACATGAAGGAAAAACCGTCGATGAAGTTAAAGATGAGTTTCAAAAACATTTCGGGAATGTTTCTACAAGTGAAATCTCTCAAATCGAACAAACCTTAGTAAAAGAAGGATTACCGATTGAAGAAATCCAAAGACTTTGCGATGTTCATGCAACCGTCTTTAAAGGTGGGATTGCGGAAATACATGCTCAAAAGGACTATTCGCACATTGAAGGCCATCCCGTTCATGTCTTTACTGAAGAAAATAAAGTAATTAATAAGTTGATAGAAGAAGAAATCGAACCGCTTCTTGATTCGCTCCTGGAGCGCTTTAATAACAATACTTATTTACTGCTCAGGATTGCATTTGATCATTTGCTGGAAATCGAAAACCATTATTTAAGGAAAGAAAACCTCTTCTTCCCTTATCTTGAAAAACACGGTATCACGGCACCCCCGAAAGTTATGTGGGGAGTCGATGATGAAATCAGGGCGGAGTTAAAAGAAGTCGTCAAGATTCTCAATTCACCAAATATGGAACTAGATGAACTTAATACCAAAGCGAGAGCCGTCCTCCAAAGAATCAAAGATATGATTTTTAAAGAGGATAACATTCTGATGCCGCTGATGGCAGATACTCTAAACTTTTACGAATGGATTAAAATTGACGAAGCCACTCCTGAAATCGGTTATACATTATATAAACCGACCAGAAGCTGGAAGGCCGAAGATAAGACTGAAGACAAACCGGAAGAGAAAACTGAAGTTGAAGGCGAAGTAATGTTTGATGCCGGAAGTATGAGCCCAGAAGAAATAAACGCGCTTTTAAACACGGTTCCTATCGACATGACTTTTGTTGATAAGAATGACAAAGTAAAATATTTTACTCAAGGCAAAGAAAGAATCTTCGTGCGTCCAAAAACTATCATTGGCCGCGATGTCGCTCTCTGCCATCCGCCAGCCAGCGTAAATGTGGTTGAAAAGATTGTTAACAGTTTTAAGAGCGGGGAAAAAGATTATGAAGACTTCTGGATTCAGCTTGGAGATAAATTTGTCCTAATCAGATATTTTGCGGTCCGTAATGAGAAAGGGGAATATCTTGGAACTTTAGAAGTAACGCAAGATATTAAACCGCTTCGTGAACTCGAAGGCGAAAAGAGACTGCTTTCAGAAGAAGAATTGTCAAAATAAAGCAGGTAAAAATACATTAGGTATTTAGATTCTCTGACCTTAAAAAGCAAAATGACTAGAGACCTGTAACCCCCTAGTCAAAATAACTGCCTACACACAAAAGCTACACTTTGATCAAAGTGTAGCTTTTTTATTCGATTGCTTTTAAAGCTTTCCTATTAGTTATAATAATTTTTCTTTGTCCGATTTGATGAATATATTTTTTGCTTTCAAAAAAAGATAATTTTCGACTTAATGTTTCTTGGCTCATACCAATTTGTGAGGCAAAATCCCCTTTACTAGTCCTAAGTTCCACAACCCCATATTTATCTGCCATTTTAAGCAAAGCTCGAGCCAAGCGCCATTCTACGCTGTGGTGATTGATATTTTCAATCATGTTCTCAACAAAATCAAGTCTTCTGCTGAGTTCCTCCATAATTTTGAAAGCAATTTTCGGATATTTTTCGACATGTTTTTTCAAAATATTGCTTTCAATCATACAAATTGATGAATCCTCCAATACTTCCGCACTGTCTCGGGAAGGGAGATTTGTAAACAAAGAAAGCTCACCGAGAAATTCACCCGGTCCTAAGATTCTGATGACTTGTTCTTTTCCGGTTTCACTCAGACGATAGATTTTGATCTTTCCAGTATTAATAATAAATAAATCGGTGTTTTCATTCCCAATATCATAAATCCTTTCGCCTTTTTTATAATGCTTATGTGTTATCAACTTTAAAATTTCTTCTTTTTCTGCAGCACTTAAAGGGTTAAAAATCGGAACCAAATCAATACAACTGTTAATTCCTCCGCATGTACACTTCATAGGCTACTCCTTTTTTCTATTATTCATCTACTTTCTATTATATACT
The DNA here is from genome assembly GCA_012841865.1 of Acholeplasmataceae bacterium. GTDB lineage: Bacteria > Bacillota_I > Bacilli_A > ML615J-28 > CAG-698 > DTU067. Next base: position 4,104 of record DUTX01000129.1, read on the forward strand.
AAAAATTAATAATTTTCTTGTAAATAGAACCAAATCGTCGCATCTAGATTTCTAAGATTCGAAAAGTTTAAGTAATTATAATTGCGATCGATAATCTGGCGCGTGATTCCTAAGATATCACTAACCTTGGTGCTGAAACCCTTTTTCCAATTATCTTGTTGGATCATCACATATTCTTTTAGAAAAACATTATTCTTCAATTCCACAATTTCAATCAATTCTCCGTATCTAACAAAATCAATCTTTGGAAACCGATGGTTAAAAAATCTCGTTTCCGTTTTTACATTACTTTTTAAATAGTTGAAGAATTCTTCTTTAAACTTTAATATTAAAGATAATCTTGCAATCATATCGTTTCTTTTCAATATTCTAAAATCAGCCAGAAGTGGATTTAAAAATTCAGAAAAAAGTTGGACAAGATTGGCTTGAATCGTTGGATGTTCTCTGATTTCCAAACGCAATTTCAAAAGCATATTCAGATATTGGTCTTTCTTGTTTTTTGTCTTAATTATTAAGCCTGTATTGTTTTTAAGAGAAAAACGAAGAGCATCCCTTGAATTTCTTAAGATTACATCCTCCTTGCTTCCGACGGATAAACCTGCGTTTATTTCCAGCGGATAAAGAAGAACTTCAAAAAGACGATAATATAAAATTGATGAATAAGAGTTTTTAAAAAAGGCAACTAATCCATCAGAAGCAATTTGGGATTTTTCTAAAATATCTTTATTAAAAAGGCGCGCTAAAAAGTCAATTGTAGAAAGTAAGAGTTTTTGAATCAATAACCTATTGTCGTAACTTCCAAAATTATTTATTTTAAGTTGTAAACTAGTGTTTTTCATTCTTCACCTCAAATATATTTTAACATTAAGACAAATTTATTGCAACAGAAATAAGTTGCATAACTTTATTAAAAAAGCCGCATAGCGGCCTCTTAAATTACTCTTTAGAAAACATTTCTTTTCCAACTCCGCACTCGGGACAGGTCCAATCATCAGGCAGATCACTGAAAGGCGTTCCGGGAGCGATATTGTTATCGGGATCCCCTAATTCAGGATCGTAAACATACCCGCAAACATCGCAAATATATTTATCCATGCTGCTTCCTCCTTTCTTCTTATCTAAAATTCAGTAAGTTAATCAAAATGATACATAATGATACTTGCTGCAATCGCAACATTTAAAGATTCAAGCTCAGGACGAACTTCGATTGTTACATTCAAATCTGTTTGCATTAAAATCCCTGGGTTTATACCCCGCCCTTCATTGCCAAGAATCAGAGCATATTTTTCCAGCCGCTCTACTTCCTTTAAAGGTTTGCCGTAGAGTGCAGTTCCGATAATCTTAATCCCTTTGGCTTTAATTTGTTTAATTGCTTTTGTTAAGTCCATTTTAATAATCTTAGTTTTAAAGAGAGCTCCTTGCGTTGCCCTGATAAATTTATCATTATATATATCAACAGAGTTGAGTCCAAAAACAAGCATATCAATTCCGAAACCAAGGCTACTTCTTGCGATTGTTCCAACATTACCCGGATCTTGCAGATCATCAAGCAAAAGAATGCGGTTTCCGGACAATTCATAGTCGGGAAGATAATCTGCCACGCCAATAATCGGTTGCGGAGTAACGGTGAATGCTAACTTTTTAATAACGGCTTCGCTTACGAGAATATTTTCAACGCCATCGATATAATCTTTTTCATCAGTAATCAAGACCTGTTTTAAAAGATTAGCTGCCTTTGCTTCCTTTACTAAATGATATCCTTCTAAAAGAAAGCAGCGCTTGCGATCGCGATATTTTCGGTTATGAAGCTTTGCCAGTTCGCGAATATAGTCATTGTTGAAAGATAGGATTGTTTTCATGCCAGTACTTTCACAAGCAAATAGACAACCGTAATAATTGTTTCGATTCCATGAATAATATAGATAATCGCAAACATTTTTTTCTTTTCCTTATTTTTTATTTTAAGCAGGATAATAAGTGATGCCAGTAAGCTTAAAAACGGAAGCAGGAAAATCAAAACATAAAAAAACCAAAGGTCAGGAACCCAAACTTTAAAAATTAGTTCTGATAACCAGACAGCAAAACGCAAACAAATGACACTTTGAAGCAGATAGAAAGAAAAGACAAACTGAAAAACTGCATAAAATGCCATCCAAAGCGGCATCACATCCCATTTGCTGTTTTTGAGACTTTTTGAAAGTTCTTTCTTTTTTCTTTTCAGTTCGCGATATTCTATTACTAAGTTTTCTACTTCTTCCGGGCTAAGAATTTCTTCTTCCTTTTCATAAAGTATATCTTCATATCTTTCAAGTATAGCGTCAATTTCTTGAAGCCTAACATCAATCTCAAAGATTTCTTTTTGGACCTTTGCTTCTTTGTTTTCTGTGTTGTCATTTAAAAGAAGTTCTTCACCATTATTTTTCATAATCAAAACTCCTTCTTGTATTTTCATATGATATCATACCATATCTTTTTTGAAAATACCAGAAAAAAATAAAAAGTGCTAACTTGTAGCACTTTCGAATATACTATACTTATCTACTAGTTTGGCCTGAACCAGCGCCCAAACCAGATTGAGCCATTTTAACTAATCTCTTAGTAATTTCACCACCTACAGAACCATTTTGGCGAGCTGTAGCGTCGGGACCCAACTGTACGCCGAATTCGCTAGCGATTTCATACTTCATTTGATTGATTGCATTTTGCGCGCCAGGAACGACTAATTTATTCCGGCTTCCAGAATTGTTGTTAGCACCAAAAGAACTGTTCATTCTTTTCACCTCCGTTCGTTTCGCTATTATTATTAGCAAATTAATTACATAATAACCAAAATTTTTATATGAAATTGTTTCCAATGAAATGAAAACATCAATATAAAATTAAACTTTTGTGTATATATTTTGAGGTGAAAAGAATTTTTTATTCTTAAATTTCGAAATTGTCTGATTTTTCAAATACTGAAATTTTATTTTTATAACTAATTGGCATTTCTTCAATTCCGGAAATTGCTTCTTCCAATAAATTTCCAAATTTGCATTTTTCTTCTTCCATAAGAACTTTATTTAAACGCGGCTTAATCACAGGATGTTCAGGAAGAAAGACCGTGCAACAATCCTCATAAGGCCGAATGGAGATATCAAAGGTGTTAATTTTTCTGGCAATTTTTATTATTTCAGATTTATCGAAAGTTACGAGTGGCCTTAAAACTGGTAAATTTGTTACTTCATTAATCACCGCCATACTTTCAAGTGTTTGTGAGGCAACCTGGCCGACACTTTCACCGTTAATAATGACATCAAAATTTTGTTTTCTCGCAACCTGATCCGCAATTTTATACATTTGACGGCGCATCAAAGTAACCGAATAAATCGGATTAGCCTTTTGATGAATTGCAGTTTGAATCTTTGTAAAAGGGCAGACTAAGAGCTTAATTTTGCTGTCGGGAGCATATTTTGAAAGTTCCGCCAACAAATCAATTACCTTTTGTAAAGCCATATCGCTTGTATAAGGTGGTGAAGCGAAATGGAGGGCGGTAATGTCAATCCCTTTTCGAAGGCAAAGATAACCGGCAACAGGGCTATCAATTCCACCCGAAACCATTAATAAACCTCGTCCCGACATTCCACCAGGCAAGCCACCCAATCCCGGCAAGGACTTAACAAAAATATAAGTTCCTTCTGTTCTTAAGTCGATCGATAAGGTTAAATCCGGGTGATGCACATCGACTCTAAGTCCAGGAATTTTCGGAAGAATTCTTCTGGAGACTTCCTTAGAAATCTCAATTGAAGTCGCAGGAAATCTCTTGTCGCTACGGTTGGTTTCAACTTTAAAACTAAGGTTGATGCTTTCTTTTTCAAAGTTGATGAGTTCAATTGCAGCGCTGGCAATAGCATCATAATCCGGATTAACTTCCCGACAAAGACTATAAGAAGAAAGTCCGACCACAGTGTCAAGCTCCTTCGTAATATTTTGATAATCTTCGCCGTGTAAATGAATATAAAACCGGTAATTGGTTTTTGTAAAGGTGAGTTTCGGAAATTTATTTAGTTTGCTGATAATATTTTGATTGACTTGTTTCTGGAAATTTTGATAATTCTTCTTTTTTAAGGTCATTTCGCCGTAGCGAACCATAATCAAATCATACATGTTTTGCTTTCTCCAATATTTCTAATAATTTATCTATTTCTTCTTTGGTGGTCAAGTGCGACAAACTGATTCTGATTGAAGACGTTGCCCGTTTTACATCATTTGTCAGACAATAAATGGTGCGCTCGGGTTTTTTCAGTTTGGAAGAACAAGCGGAACCGGTGGAAACATAAATCTCATGGCTCTCTAAAAAATGGACCAGGGTTTCACCGTTTAGATCTTTTAAAGAGAGGTTTAAAATATAAGGGCTGGCATTTTCGCCGCTGTTTAAAACGATGTAATCAAAGTTGCTAAGACCTTGTCTTAAATATTGATTCAGCTTATGCACATACTGATAGTGTTCTTTGGTTAGAGGGAGGTGTTTTTTCAGTGTTTTACACAAAGCGGCCGCCAAACCGACGCTGATTGTTCCCGGCTTGACACCGAGTTGCGCTTCCGAACCGTAGAGTCTTCTTTCTAATTCAATCTGTTTTCGGAAAAATAAGGCGCCGACTCCCTTCGGACCGTAAATTTTATGGGCGCTTATGCTCATCAAATCAATCTCGGAAAAATCAAAATCAGGAATAATCTTGCCCATTCCTTGAACACAGTCGACATGGAGTTTTGTTTTTGGATACTCTTGAACCAGTTCGATTATATCTTTAATCGGCTGAACTGAGCCAATAATATTATTAACCCACATTACAGAAACTAAGATTACATCTTTAGATAAATGTTTTTCCAATTCCTGCAAGTCAATAATTCCGTCCTGGTTGATATCGAGGAAAATTATTTCATACCCTCTTTTTTCCAAATCTTTAAACACTTCATAAACGGATGGATGTTCAATTTTGGTTGTGATTATCTTTCCGCTTTCTTGTTTTAAGACTAGTCCGTAAATACCGAGATTATTGGCTTCGGTAGCATTTGCGGTGAAGACGATATTGTGATCCGGAATTTTTAAAACATCCCTGATTTCATCACTGGCCTTTTCATACATATAATTACTCATTTGGCCAAACTTATGAAGTGAAGTTGAGTTTCCGAAAAAATTCTTCTCAACTCTAATGTATGTTTCCAAAACTTCTTCATCTATCGGTGTTGTAGCTGTATAGTCAAAATAAAGCATTTATATCTCCTTTTTATCAAACCTAATTATAACAAATCCAATCCGGCTTGTAAATATTATGCCTCTTGAAGATTTAATTATAGGCAATTCTAAAAAAACTTGCTTTTTTTTAATTTATATAATAAAATGATTTTCAGGGTGAAAATATGGAACATTTTGTCTATGATGCTGAGAATACCTGTTGCAAGAGGATTGAATTCGATTTGAACCGATCACAAATTATATAATGTAGTATTTTCCTCAGGCTGTCCGGGTAATTTACTAGCGATAGCAAAACTCGTAGAAGGGAAGGATGCTTTTGAAATACAAAATTTGCTTTCGGGCAACAAATGTGGGCAAAAACCAACAAGTTGTTCCGACCAATTTTCGATTGCAATCAGAAAGGCGATGAAACATGGGTAAAAAGAGAGCTTATTTAAGTTTAATTGAAAATCTTGATAATCTTTTGGAGTGCGATCATTTTGAAATGTCGATTCTTGCCAACTCTTCAGCGTTGATCAAAGAAATGTTGAAGGATGTAAATTGGGTCGGGTTTTATCTTCTCTATGACGACGAACTCTTGCTCGGGCCTTTCCAAGGGAAAGTCGCTTGCACAAGCATCAGAGTCGGTTACGGGGTTGTCGGAACCTGCGTCGAAAGACGGGAACCAATCATCGTTCCCGACGTCAACAAATTCCCCGGTCATATTCCTTGTGATGAATCCTCAAGATCAGAAGTTGTCATCCCAATTTTTGTGAAGGGAAAAATTTATGCTGTACTTGATTTAGACAGCAAGAAATTAAATCGCTTCTCAAGTGTGGACCTTCGTTTCTTGGAACAAGTAGCGATGGTGATTTCCAAACATTTGACCAGAGAAGCACATCAATTAAAGAATATCTAATTTTAAAAAAAGGCAATACCGAAGTATTGCATTTTTTTATCTGTTATAATACTCAACAATCAATGTCTCGTTAATTTCTTGCATAAATTCATTACGTTCGGGAAGACGGAGATATTCTCCTTCCATTTTATCTTCGTCAAACGAAACATATTCTTTTCGGAATGCTAAAGCTGCTAACGCATCCTTGATAATCGCAAGTTTTCTTGAACTTTCTTTGACACCGATTTTTTGACCCGGTTTTACGATATACGAGGGGATGTCAATCTTTTTCCCATCCACTAGGATATGCCCGTGTGTTACGAGCTGACGAGCTTGACGTCTTGTTGATGCAAGTCCCATTCTGTAGACAATGTTGTCAAGTCTCGATTCCAAAAGAATCAAGAAGTTTTCGCCATGCTTACCCTTAGTTTTTCCGGATTGTACAAAGAATTTTTCAAATTGTTTTTCCGTCATGCCATAAGTAAAACGGACTTTTTGTTTTTCCTGCAATTGCATTCCATATTCGGAAAGCTTTTTACGGCGTTGTCCGTGTTGACCCGGAGCATAAGGGCGTTTTTTTAATTCTTTTCCGTTTTCAAGAACAGAATATCTTAACCTTCTCGAGATCTTCCAAGAAGGTCCGGTATAACGTGCCATTATTTTTTCCTCCTTTATTTTATTCAGTAAAGGACCAGAACCTAATAAACGGATAGAACGACTGTCGGTTTTCACCTTAGCAGCTGATTACTTACCACCTCTTCAGGTATCATCTATTGCCGTTCATCATTTCTGGTGCTGCTTTTACCGCACTCTAAATATTATACTCTTATTAATTTAAAAGTCAAGTGTTTTCATTTTATTTTTCAAAACAAGGAAAAGCCGAAAAATTAAACTTTCTCGGCTTTATTATTTACTGCAGATTCAACAAGTTTTATGAAATCATCGGCTTTGAGGCTTGCTCCTCCGATTAAAGCACCGTCGATTTCGGGCATGCTCATCAATTCATCAATGTTGGAAGTTTTGACACTGCCGCCATATTGTATCCTAACTAGAGCAGCCGTTTCTTCATCATACATTTCAACAATCTTACTTCTGATAAATCCACAGGCATCATTCGCAACTTCGCTCGTCGCGGTCCGGCCGGTGCCGATAGCCCAAATCGGTTCATAAGCAATAACAAGTTCTTTAACCTGATCTTTAGTTAAATCTTTAAGATCAAGTTCAAGTTGTTTCGCTAAAACCTTTTCAGTAATGCCTTTTTCTCTTTCTTCTAAAGTTTCGCCGATACAAAGAATCGGAGTCAAATCATATTCAAAAGCTTTATGAAGTTTTTTGTTTACTGTTTCATCGGTTTCATTAAACATTGCCCGGCGTTCGCTGTGGCCGATAATTACATAACTCACATCTATCGCCTTTAACATTGGCGCGGAAACCTCGCCTGTATATGCACCTTCATCAAGGTAATGCATGTTTTGAGCTCCGATTCGAAGATTCTCTCCCTGCCTTTTTACAAGACATCTCAAAACAGTAAACTGAGCGCAAACAACACTGTCTACCAAATCTTTGCTCGGAAGTTTATTGGAAACAGCATAGATAAATTGTAATGCTTCGTCGCGGGTTTTAAACATTTTCCAATTGCCCGCAATAATAGGTCTTCTTTTCATATTAACAATTCTTACAACAACAACCCTTGTTATTAATCGCTTTGATTCCGGGTAGTTCTTTCCCTTCTAAATATTCTAGACTCGCGCCTCCGCCGGTTGAAATATGAGTAAATTTATCCTGGAAGCCCATTTGGATAGCGGCTGCTGCACTGTCGCCTCCCCCTAAAATTGTAGTTGCATCTTTCAGTTCAGCAAGAATCTGGCAAATTGCTTTGGTTCCGGTAGCAAATTTCTCAAATTCAAAAACGCCTGCCGGTCCGTTCCAAACAACGGTTTTCGCATCATTAAGTTGCTCTTTAAAGAGTTCAATCGTCTTCGGACCGATATCCATACCCATTTGGTCAGTCAGAATATTGTCTGCTGGAACCAAATCTGCTTCCGCATCCGCAGCAAATTCTTTGGTAACCAGATGGTCTTGGGGAAGAATTATTTTGCCGCCAGCTTTTTCTAACAATTGCTTAGCAAAATCAACAAAGTCATCTTCGCATTTAGAAAGACCAACTTCGTAACCTTTTGCTTTATAGAAAGTGTAGGCCATCGCTCCGCAGATTAATATTTTGTCTGCTTTGTTTAATAAGTTTTCAATTACGGATATCTTGTCGCTCACTTTCGCCCCACCAAGAATAGCTACAAAAGGTCTTTCGGGGTTATCGACAGCTTCACCGATGAACTTGATTTCTTTTTCCATTAAAAATCCGGCAACGGCTGTCTCGATATTGTTTGCGATACCGACATTGGAAGCATGAGCCCGGTGAGCAGTACCGAAAGCGTCATTTACGAAAACATCGCCGAGAGAAGCCCAATATTTCCCGAGTTCAGGATTGTTTTTGGATTCTGCTTTCTCGTTTAAGTCTTCAAAACGAGTGTTTTCAAACATGACGATGTCACCGTTTTTCATATTCTTGATAGCTTTTTCCAGTACTTGCCCTCTTGTTTCGGGAACAAATGTAACTTTTTTTTCCAGCAACTCGCTCAATCTTTTCGCAACCGGAGCTAAAGAATTGGTTTCCTTATCAGCTTCGGTTTTAATTCTACCCAGGTGCGAAAACAGGACTAACTTAGCTTCCTGCTCTAGGGCATACTTAATGGTCGGCAAAGCCTGAACGATTCTGTTATCGTTAGTAATGCGACCTTCGCTCATCGGAACATTAAAATCCACTCTCATCAAGACTGTCTTGCCTTGTAACTGAATGTCACGAATAGTCTTTTTACTCATTTTTTCACTCCTTTATAAACAAGTGGTTAATAATATTATACCATAATTTCCAGCAAATAGTATATTCAAAAAAAATAAAACCGTTTACTCTTCCAGAATCCGCATTGCCTTATTATAGGAATTTAATAAACTGCGGTAAGAAACACTAGTTTTTAAAACTAGCCCGTTTTTGAATGTTAATGCAGCTCCCTTACCCTCTTTTACTATCCCCGCAACTTGCATGGCATTGATCCAATAAGTTTCCTCAAAACGGATTTTAAAGAACACCAACTTCCGATTAATATAAACCGGAACATTATATTTATAATGATAGATTTTTTTAATTGCGTCAACTCTTCCTTTTAAAGTCGTAAGTTCACAAAGACAAAAATTTTCAAATAGTTTTTTTACCGGAATACCGAGTTTTTTGGTGTCGTATGTAGAAACTTCAATTGTTTCGGTTTCCTTATCAAGCAAATATAAAATAGCCATATCTATAAAAAGCCACCCCGCAGGTGGCTCATCTTAGTCCTTTCTAATCCTTTTTTCGGTTTCCGGATCGAAGAAGTGGCTCTTATTCATATCTAAGGCCAATTCCATCGCATCGCCCATGTGAATGTCTACGCGGGCGCCGACCTTAGAGACGAGATTTTGACCAAGAATATCCGAATAGATGATGGTTTCGGCACCTAGCAGTTCCGCAACATCAACTTTAACTTTGACTATCGATTCCGGATAATTTTTGAAATCATCACGGTTGTCATGAACATCTTCGGGTCTGATTCCGAGAACGATCGGTTTTCTAACATAATTAAGTTCTAACAATAAAGCAAACTTTTCTGCAGGAATCTTAACTTTAATGACCGGCCCATCGCCGATTTCAAAATAACCATTTTCATTAACACGGCCTTCGATAAAGTTCATCGGCGGTGTTCCGATAAAGCCACCAACAAAGATATTGTCGGGATAATCATAAATTTCTTTCGGACTTCCGACCTGTTGGATATAACCGTCTTTCATAACAACAATTCTTGAAGCCATGGTCATCGCTTCAATCTGGTCATGGGTAACGTAAATTGTTGTGATGCCGAGTCTTTCTGTAAGTTTGATAATTTCCGAGCGCATTTGAACGCGCAGTTTCGCATCAAGGTTAGAAAGGGGCTCGTCCATCAAGAATACTTTCGCATCTCTAACAATCGCTCTTCCGAGAGCAACACGCTGTCTTTGTCCACCGGAGAGAGCTTTCGGACGTCTATCAAGATAGGGTTTTAAGCCTAACATTTCCGCAGCGTTCAAAACTCTTCTTTCAATTTCATCTCGGGCAAATTTTCTCAGTTTTAAACCAAAAGCCATATTATCATAAACCGTCATATGCGGGTAAAGTGCATAGCTTTGGAAAACCATCGCGATATTACGATCCTTCGGAGCAACATCGTTCATAAATTCCTCATCAATTCGGAGTTCACCGGAAGTGATGTCTTCGAGGCCAGCAATCATCCGTAAAGTCGTTGTCTTACCGCACCCGGAAGGCCCCACCAAAACGATAAATTCCTTATCTTTGACTTCAAGATTGAAATCAACAACGGCATGAACATTACCGTCAAAAACCTTGTTAATATCTTTTAAAGAAACTGTTGCCATAAAATTCAACTCCTTTTTTTCTTATGTCTTAATTATACTTAGAAGCAAAATAAAAAACAATGTGCAAAGTGCACAAAGTTTTATTTTGTTTTAAGTAACCAATACATACAGGCAGCATCGGTAAATTTCTGAAGATTTAACCCCGTCTCCTGTTTAATGTATTCAAGTTTATTAATAACGGTATTCCGATGCATATAAACATCTTGGGCGGTTCTCGTTACATTTAAATTGTTTTCAAACAGGGATAGAATCAGTTTTTCCATTTGGGTATCATCAAAAATCCGATTTAAGACCGCCGGTCTAATCTCTTTTAACTTTTTAAAATCGGTTCTGATAATCTCTTTAATCAGTTCCGCATTTGTAGAGAAGAGATAAGGTTTTCCTGATAAAAACTCTTTCACATTTTTATAGAGTAGATGGAAGTTTTCCGGATACTTCTGATTAATTTTACCGCTTACATAAACCTTTAAAGGAACGGAAAAATCCGCGCTGATGGAAACAAAAAGATCTTTGAAACTGATTTCGGGTTCAATAAAATAGAAAAGAAAAGAGTCCTTCCCTTCTTTTAAAATAAAACCATCAAAAAAAAGTTCTTCTAAAAAATTATAAACCAGCATTTCATCTTCCGAATTATCAATGTTGATCATCAGAAACCGAAAATTCTCTTCTTTAAACGGATAGCGTCCACCCTTAAACAAATAATTCTGCATCTTTAGGTTTTGTTTTTGATAACTCATATAATCACCGTTATGTATATTATAGCATAAAGACCAGATGAAATAAAAATATATTTTTTTAGTAATTTCCGAAGAAGAAAACATATAATGGTAATGGTGATGATATGGGTGTTAAAAATATCAGTGCGATTGAACTTACGGAAAGCTTGAAAACAGAGAAGGTTCCGATTATTGATATCAGACCGCCTGGGGAGTATAATCTCGGTCATATACCGGGAGCAATTAATATTGTTCTCGGTGAGTTATTGGGGTCCCCGGAGAAATATATAAAACCAAACAAAAGATATTATATCATTTGCGAGGAAGGGAAAAAAAGTATCGGTTTATGTTATGAGCTCGGACGCATGGGTTATGATGTTGTTAATGTTTTAGGCGGCATCCTTGCTTACAGGGGACCACTAAATAAAAACCTCAATCCGTAACTGCCATGATTTTGAGAGAAATAACGCTCATATCATCGCCGACTCTTTTCTTGTTTTTGCGAGCATAATTTAAAATCTCATAAGTGATTTTTTGTGGCGCCAAATGTTTAATTCCATTAATGAATTTTTCTAATTCTTCCTCATTCACGATATTTTCAAAAATTCCGTCGCTCGCCATAATAATCAAATCTCCGTCTTGAAGCGGATATTTTTTGGCCTCAATCATTTCTTCAATTCCGAAAGGAAGACCGGTGTTTATCACTTTAATAAAAGTATCGTCTTTATGGAAAATATAAGAGGAGGCCGCTCCCATTTTATAAAAAGTCATTTCACCTTTCGAACGGTCGATTTCTAAATAATCGAGCGTACTATATTTTTCAAGATAATCCTGAATAAAATAAAAAGTGTTTAAGATCTGCAATCCCGTTTCCGTCGTGATTGCAGTTTTTGTTATTTCGTCAACAAATTTTAATGTGTTTCCACTTTCTTGATTTGCAAGATAACCTTTTCCCATCCCGTCCGAAATTGCAGCAATTAAACGCGAATTGTTTAGTTGTTTAATTAAATAATTGTCCCCGCAAACATTATTTCCTTCCTGAGCGATGGCTCCATAACCATATTCTATTTCATAATTTATTTTTGGAATCAAATTAATATAGGTTCGGCCTTTGGTTGCGTTTTTAAAAATACAAGAAGTTCCGTTTTCAATATAAATATTCCCAATCGCTTCCGCAACCGGTTTAATATTGGTATAGTTTTCACCTTTAATGCCGACTTCGATTAAAAAATCATCGGTTTTATTTTTTAGCACCTCAAAATAACAAACATTGAATCCATAGTCATTAAGACCACGATGGATATTTGTAAAGATTTCATAATCCATTTCTGTTTTTAAAGCGTTATCTACGGAAAACTGCCTAAGAACATTGGATACACCATTAAGCTGTGCAATTAAAGCATTTGATTTTGTTGCGACATTGGCTAAGTTTAATTTCTCATTAATTAAAATACAACTTTTTCTCATTTCAATAATATAAGGACAGTTTTTAGAAAAGGCTAAAAATTCACTGTCGTCGCGACCGTAATCGCTTCTTTTCGAATAAAGAATCATGTTTTTAAAAAATGTATATAATTTACCTTTGTTTCCAGAAAAACATTCCGGTCTTACATAACAAGATTCACAGTAATTGCGTGTAAGACTGTTGATCCCTTCGCTTAATTTCTGGTTAAACTCTTTGGTTGTGCTAAACTTCTTTGAAAAGAGATCGAGAAAACTAGCAAAGGAGATGATTTCATGATTAATTGTTTCAACAGCTCGTTGATAAACATTGTTTTTAATTTTTTCAGGCGTATTATTGCTTACAATCATCCCTTTTACTATCTCAAAAAAGATGCTTAAAGCAATTGTGAGTTCTAAAACACGAATTGGATAAATATCCATTTTAGAAAGAATTCCCAACAAGCAAAAGCAGATTAAAGAAATCGGGGCATAAATAGAAGGGAAAATATAAAAGGCGCTGACAAAAGGGATGAGTAAGCTTCCCTCTAAATGAAAGACGAATCTTAAGAAAAACATCGAAATAAGACTAAAGAAAACAGAATGGAGCGGATATTGATTCTTTGAAAAATACATTGAAAAGTAGATGGCAACAAAAAGCGAAATATTGATTTCAGAAATTTTGATTGTTGTGGCGCCGATTACAGAAATGATTGCCATAATTACTTCATTATAAGTAAAATTACGGCTCCGGTTATAACGATTGATTGCTCCTTCTAAATTATAGGTAAAATAGGAATAAATCGCGACACCGATAAAACTGAAAAGAAGATTGATAATAATATCGTTATTACCTTGTAATAAAAAGAACAGCGATAATAAGTTTAAACCTAAAATGAAGATTAAATTTATTACATATTGTTTTTCTTTATATATGAAAATATAAGCAGCAAGCAAAGCAAGAACGATCAGGAGGCTCGGCACCTTATTGGGATCAAACCAAAGCACCGCAAGCAGCGAAGAAGCAATTATCAAGAAAATATTCTTCGGATTCAGGTAAGAAAAAAAGAAGGCTATAGGAATAAAAAATACATAACCGACATTTTTTAAAGCTAAAGTTAAAACGGAGAAAAAACTAATGATAATAATATTCAGATATTTGTTCATTGCTTGTCCCCTCCCGTTATATATCATACCTAAAGAAAAAGGAGAAATTTGTAAAAAGAGAGATGTAACATCACTTTTATTCAGAAATTCTCCCGCTTGTGATATAATTATAGATAATTAGTGGTCAAAATACCCGATTAAACAAAAAACTTGATTATAAAGAAGTAATAACAGAAGAGAGGAATTATTATGAAATTTGTATCATGGAACGTTAACGGCTTACGCGCAGCAATGAGGAAAGGTTTTAAAGACTTTTTCGATAGCATGGATGCCGATATCTTTGCGATTCAAGAAACGAAAATGCAAGAAGAACAAAAGGAATTTGATTTTCCCGGATACTATGAATATTGGAATTGCGCTGAAAAAAGAGGTTATTCCGGGACATTGATTTATACGAAAATGAAACCCCTGAATGTTACTTATGGACTAGAAGACGGAAAATACAATGATGAAGGCCGAATTATTACTTTAGAATATGATAATTACTATTTCGTCAATGTTTATGTCCCCAATTCCCAAAGGGAACTGACAAGACTTGATTATCGAATGGTATTTGAAGATGATTTCAGAGAATATCTTTGTCGGCTTGATGAGAAAAAACCAGTTATTCTCTGCGGAGATTTAAATGTGGCGCACAAGGAAATTGATATCAGATATCCGAAAGCAAACGAAAGAAACGCCGGTTATACAATTGAAGAAAGAACCAAATTCCAAGCTTTACTGGATGCAGGCTTCACAGATACTTTCCGTTATCTGTATCCGGACACCGTAAAATATACCTGGTGGAGTTATATGTTTAATGCCAGGAAAAACAACATTGGTTGGCGGATTGATTATTTTATTGTCTCCGATCGCATCAAAGATAAAATCATCGACAGTTACATTTATTCAGAAATTGAAGGCAGCGATCACTGTCCTGTTGCCATTGATATTGAAATCTAAACCCGGAAAACCGGGTTTTTTGTATAAAAAAAAGAGCAAATGCTCTTTAATTTAAAGTTAAGGATGCGGAATACAGTTTCGCATAATAACCGTTATTTTCCAGCAACTCTTCATGTGTTCCTCTTTCGATAATTCCTTCTTTTCCAACAACAATGATTTCATCGGCTTTTTTGATTGTAGATAGGCGATGCGCAATCATTATTGTCGTTTTACCAACCGAAAGTTCGGAAAAAGCTTCCTGAATCATCTTCTCGGTAATATTATCCAGCGAAGATGTTGCTTCGTCTAAAATCAATATTTTCGGATTTTTTAAAAAGAGTCTTGCAATCGAAATTCGTTGTTGCTGTCCACCCGAAAGTCTGACGCCTCTTTCGCCGGTCAAGGTGTCATAACCGTCTTCAAGAGACATAATAAAGTCATGGATTTGGGCGCGTTTTGCAGCTTCGATTACTTCTTCATCTGTCGCATCGGGTTTTCCGTAAAGAATGTTTTCTTTGATTGTTCCCCAGAAAATAAAGACATCCTGTTGTACGGTTCCGATTGCATTTCTTAAATTATACAAATCATAGTCTTTTACATTAACACCATCCAGCAAGACTTCGCCTTCCGAGACATCATAAAACCGTGGAATCAGTTTGGAAATAGTGGTTTTTCCAACCCCGGTTTCGCCGACCAAAGCAATCTTTTTTCCAGCAGGAATATGTAAACTAAAATTGTTTAATACCTGTTCTGCATTATCTTCATGTTTATAACGAAAACTTACATTTCGAAACTCGATTTCACCCTTGATATCCGTTTTTACAACCGCATTCTGTTTTTGAATAATCGAAGGCTCGATTTCCATTATTTTCATAAACTTTTCCATTCCAGAAAAGCCTTGTTGGAGTTGTTCCATCGAGTTGGTTAGTCTTTGAATCGGCTTAATCAAGAAATTTATATAAAGAAAATATTGAGTAAGGTCAACATAATCAATATATTTTTTATAAGTGAAGTAACCTCCAAAAATTAGAACAGCTAAGTTTGTCAGATTGATAAAAAAGTCGTTACCGGAACCAAAAAGTCCGATTTCTCGAAAAACATTGGCACGTGCTTTCCGGTATTTTCGATTTATTTTTTCAAATTTCTTTTGTTCATAAGCTTCGTTAGTAAAGGCTTTGGTAAGCCTAATCCCCATCAAACTGCTTTCCACTTCCGCATTCAACTCTCCTTGTACATTTCTTACGAATCGGAAAGTCGAAAGCATTTTTTTACGTCTTGAAAGCGAATAAAAGATTAACATGAATAAAAAAACAAAAACAATTAAAGTTAAAAGTACATTGACATTTAAAAGTACAATGAAACTTCCGATTAACATTATTAATGAAATAAAAAGATTTTCGGGAGCGTGATGAGCCATTTCGGAAACATCGTGTAAATGCGTTGTTAAATTAGTCATCAGTTCGCCGGTTTTTTTATCATCGTAGAACTGATAGTCTAAGATTTGAAATTTTCGAAACAGATCGGCACGCATATCGGTTTCAATTCTGATGCCCATGACATGACCCCAATAACCGATAATATAAGAAAAAAAGAATCTAATGACGTAGATAACCAGTAATACGGCTCCAACAATAAAAAGCAGACGTAAATTCTGGTCGGGAATATATTCTTTTAACGCTTTACTGGTAATAATCGGGAAAATTAAATCAATTACCGAGATAGCCAGTGCGCAAAACATGTCAATAATAAATAATCTAATATGCGGGCGATAATATCTAACAAATCTTTTAACCATTCTAACACCTCGAATCTTTATATATTATGCCACTAATAATATTAAATTTCAAGCAATATAAAAACCCCTATTCGGGGATTTCGGCTCTTTCTAATACTTTCTTAACTTTCTTTCTTAAATCAATCCGTGGGATCATCACTACCCGACCGCAGGTTGTACATTCAACTTTAAAATCGACTCCCGTCCGGATTACTTTCCAGGCTTTTCCGCCACAGGGATGAGTTTTTTTAAACTCAAGAATATCGCCCAGATTATATCTTGGTATTTCTTTTATCATTAAATATCACCATCCGTTGATAAGGTCCTTTAATGCCGTATTCTTCGAACAATTGCTTTGTAAATTTATGAATTCCTCTTTCAACCGCATAATGTTGTTCGGATATGGTTTTGGCGGTGATTCGAATCGTTAACGAAACCGGTCCCATTTTAGTAACCCCTACAACTGTCGGTCCTTCGATTATTTGTGGGAACATGTCTTTAAGTTCAACAATTCGTTCTTCAAGAATCTTTATGATTTCTTCAACATTCTCCTGATGATCAATTTCAAATTCTACAACTCCGATGGTAGGATTCTTGGAATAATTAATGACTTCCGTAATATCTCCGTTCGCAATAATCTTGACATCGCCGCGCCATCCTTGAATTCTTGTGGAGCGAAGACCGATTTCTATTACTCTTCCTTTAAAACCTTTTATTTCTACAACATCATCAATATCATAATGGTTTTCAAATACAATCGAGATTCCCGCTAAGAAATCGCGGATAAGCGTCTGTGCACCAAAACCGACAGCAATACCGACTATTCCCGCACCTGCAAGAATCGGTTTTACATCAACACCCCATGTTCCTAGAATCGCGATGATTCCAATAATAATCAGGGTATAGCGAATGATGTTTTGTAAGAGCCTTGCGACAGTGATTGCTCTTTTACGTTTATTTCTTTTTAAAAAACGATTTATTAAAAGGTTAGTGATAATTATAATTAAGAGAACAACAAAAATAATAACTCCGGTGATAATAACCGGTTTGGTTTGAGCACGTAACCAATCTACAAACTTATTCATGCGATTCCTCCTTTAGGATTTCCAGAGCCAACTCCCGAAACTGTTTACTGGCACGGGAATGATAAGCGGTCTTTAATACGCTTTTTCCGTACATGGGAGCTTCTTGAAGATGAGTGGAAAGATTAATAATTGTTCTAAAAGTTTTCTTTGGAAAAAGCAATTTAATCTTATCGACGATTTTATAACCGAAAAGACTACGGTTATCCAGTTTGGTAAGCAACACCCCTTCTACCGTCAACGTCTTTTTCATCTTCTTTTTTTGAAGCTGCACTTGATTTATTTTATTAATCATTTGCGTGAGCGCATCATAAGCAAAATACTCACATTCAACCGGAATAATTACGGAATCAGCAGCAAAGAGGGCATTATCAACGATGATACCGAGTAAGGGGGGACAGTCTAATAATATAAAATCATAGTTGTCAGCAATACTTGCTAACTTTTGACTTAGAATTAATTCTTTGTTTTCTTTCCCTATAAGATCATATGCTAATTTGGTTAATTTAATGGAGGCCGGAATCAAATCAAAGAGTTTTTCATTAGTTTTATAAATATAATCTTCAATTCCGTTTCCGTTAACCAAAAGTTCATATGAAGAAATATCCACCAATTCCCTAGAAAAACCAAGCCCAATGGTCGCGTCCGCCTGTTCGTCCAAATCAATCAACAGGATTTTTTTACCGACACTGGCAAGTGCGGCACCTAAATTGATGGCCGTGGTGGTTTTTCCAACTCCTCCTTTTTGATTTGCAATTGCGATAATCTTTCCCATTTCTTTCCCTTTCTATAACATATATTACACTATAAATGTCTTTTCTTAATTACGGCAAATTTTCGTGGATACATTTCTTTAGTGGGTTTATTTTTTCGAATTTTAAGAATAACTCTGTCACCGTAATTATCTGGAAGTTGATATTTTATTTCTCCTATAACTTCCGAATCGAGTAATTTAAGCGCATTTTCGGCCCTTTCCAATTCCTCCAGATAAGCTGAACCTTTCATTGCTAAAAAGAAGCCCCCCGCTTCCGCATAAGGAAGACACAATTCTAAAAGCATCGGTAGGTTTGCTACGGCACGTGCGGTAACCACAGGAAAAAATTCACGATAGTTCACGATTACTTCTTCTGCACGACCGTTAATAATCTCTACATTCTCTAATTCCAGTAATTCAATAAGTTCAGCTAAAAAGCGTGTTTTTTTCATTGTTGTTTCAATAATATAAAGCTGAAGGTTTGGATACATAATCTTAACAGGCACACCTGGAAAACCGGCGCCGCTGCCGATATCTAGCAATTTTTCAATTTTACTGAAATCAAGTGCTTCGGTCAATTTTAAAGAATCATAGAAATGCTTTATATAAACTTCATTTTTTTCAGTAATACTGGTCAGATTAAATTTTTGGTTTTCTTGAACCAAAAATTCATAATACTTTTCAAATTGTTGTTTTTGTTTTGAATCTAACTTAAACTCTTTCATTTTTTGCATTACTTTCTAACCAGACTAAAAGAATGGCAATATCACTTGGATTGACGCCGCTGATTCGGGAAGCTTGAGCAATCGTAGCTGGGCGTACAGTTTTTAGTTTTTCGCGAGCTTCGTTAGCAAGATTAGGAATTTGATCATAATCTAAATCTTCTGGTATTCTTCGCGACTCCATCACGGCCATTCTTCTGGCTTCTTTATATTCTTTTTCAATGTATCCTGAATATTTAATTTCAATTAAAACCTGTTCTAATATTTTATGGGGATAAGTAAAATTAATTCCTGTGATCTGTTCTAAATCCGAAAAACCAATTTTGGGTCGTTTTAAAAAATCATAACCGCTAATAACATTATGGATAATTTGCTTGTTGTTTGCAAGTAAATAATCATTAACTTCATTTTTTGGATAAATTTTAATATCTTGTACCTGTGCAATTAAATCTTTAATATCTTCTTGTTCTTTTAAGAAGCGCTCGTATCTTGCTTCTGAAATCAAACCGAGATCATAACCGTATTTAATCAACCGCGCTTCCGCATTATCATGCCTTAATAGCAGGCGATATTCGGCTCTCGATGTCAACAAACGATAAGGATCGGAAACTCCTTTCGTAATTAAATCGTCGATTAAAACACCGATATAAGCTTCATCTCGGCGCAAGACTAAAGGTTCTTTATTTTTAAGCAGCAAATGTGCATTGATTCCCGCAAGCAAACCTTGGCAAGCAGCTTCTTCATAACCGCTTGTCCCATTAATTTGGCCCGCAAAAAAGAGATTTTTTACAAGCTTTGATTCCAAGCTGTGTTTTAATTGCTGGGGATCAATCGCATCATATTCGATTGCATAAGCGTATTTGGTAATAACCGCATTCTCTAAACCCGGCACCGATTTTACAAGCTCCTCCTGAATATCATGGGGCAGGCTTGTAGAAAGGCCTTGGATATAGGTTTCATCCAGTTCCAAACTTTCCGGTTCTAAAAAGATCTGATGTCTTTCTTTATCATGGAAACGCGTAACCTTATCTTCGATTGAAGGGCAATAACGGGGACCGACTCCTTCAATAAGCCCTGAATACATACTTGATTTATGGAGGTTTTCCCTAATAATTTCATGAGTTTTAGGACTTGTATATGTTAAGTAGCAAACTGCTTGCTTTTCAAAAGGCAAAACCGCTTCGGTTTCTTCGCTAAACCTGCGGGGAATCCTATCTCCGTATTGCGGAGTAAGGTTTGTAAAATCGATGGAATCTGTTTTAACTCGGGGAGGTGTTCCAGTTTTTAAACGTAAAAGCCGAAAGCCGAGTGCTTTCAAGCATTCGGAGATTCCAGTCGTCGTTCTTTGATTATCAGGACCGATATCTTTATAGGTAAGTCCGACCAAAACCCGAGAAGCTAAATAAGTTCCGCCGGAAAGAATAACCGTTTCGGCACGAATTTGTTCTCCGTCTTCAAGTACAATTCCGACAGCTTTATTGTTTTCCACCAACAAAGATGTTACATAACCTTCTATAATATCTAAATTCGGTTCCTTACGCAGCACCTTCTGCATATATAAAGGATATGCAACTTTATCGGATTGAGCTCTTAAGGCGCGGACGGCTGGGCCTTTGGACACATTCAACATTTTTATTTGTAAAAGTGTTGCATCAGTTGCTTTCGCCATCTCACCGCCCAAAGCATCTATTTCTCTTACAACTATACCTTTTGCGGGTCCGCCGATTGAAGGATTACAAGACATAAAAGCGACCCGTTTAAAATCTCCTGTAACAAGTAGTGTTTTATTTCCTAGTCTGGCACCGGCAAGCGCCGCCTCCACTCCGGCATGGCCGCCGCCAACGACAATAATTTCGTACATTATGTTCACCTTTTATTATTTTATCATATTTTTATACTTTTCAAGCATTATTTTTATTTTATTTTATTTTTTAAAAAAACATGGTATAATTACCCAAAAGGAGGAATGTCATGAAAGAAAAATTGTTCTATTCAGACACTTTCAATTTGACTCCGGGCGATTTCGATCAATATCTACGCCTTAAACCCTATTCTATCTTCAATCTCTTCCAGGAAGTTGCAAGTCAGGCTTCTACTATCAATCTAGATACAGAACTGCAAGACCGCGCCTGGAGACTTATCAGAAGTAAATATATTATACTCAAACAACCCGGGCTCAGCGAAAAAGTGCTTGTAGAAACGCGACTGCTACCGACACATAAATTTGAATACCGTCGTGAATTCAAAATTATTGATTCTGAACATGATTTGCTTGTAAGAGGTCAAAGCATTTGGTGCATTGATGATGTTGTTGATGAACTCCTTGCCCGCGATGAAATTCAAAATGATGAAGATCAGGATACGGAGTTTGTATTTAATCCAGAACAGGAAGTACCTGTATTTAAACACCAAGTCCGTGCCTCCGACTTAGATTTCTTTCTACATCTGAATGTTTCCAGATATGGCGAGATCATCTTTGATGCTATGAATCTTCCGAAAAATGAGTTTATCAAGCAAATCCAACTTAATTTTATAAATCCCGTCGGTGCAGGGGAAGTCATTTCGGTTTATAAAACCAATGTTTTAAATAAATATTTTTTAATCGGCACTGTTGCTGATAAGACAGTTTTTAAAGCTTTTGTAAAAACTAATTATGAATAAAATTGTACAATAAAATTAAATTTTTTGTTGGAAATACTATCTTTGATATATGTTGCAACAATACCTAAGCCCGCGCCGACTAAGTCAACGAAAACATCGCTTACGGAACTTACACGTCCCGAAACAAAGCCTTGTATGCATTCATCGATTAATCCACAAAATAAAGCAACGGCTAATGCGATAAAGCGCGGATAGTGTAACTTCAAACTTTTAAAATATCCGTAAAGAAAAACGCTTAAAAAGAAAAACTCAAATAAATGTCCACCTATATTTAATAGTTCCCTAAAAGTTTTATATTCAATCTTAATTTTTAAAAATGACATTATTGAATTAAAGTTATTAGAGACATTATCAAGATTTCCTTGTGTTTCGGGAGTTTGCAGAGAATAAAAGAATATAATTCCCAACCAGATTCCGGAAAAAAACAAATACAATTTTCCTTTCATACTACTCCTTACCTCAAGTATTTTCACTAATATATATGCTGAAGAAGAAGGTGTTATAATTTGAAGCAAATATTAATCATAGTTTTGTTTTTACTTATTTTATGCGGCTGCAATACGGATTCTGATATTCCCGTCATCACTCAGGGAGATATTTTTGAAATTGAAGCTGAAGAATACTATGTTCTGTTTGTTAAGGATGGTTGTGGTGGCTGTGAGAAAATCAAGCCTGATGCAATAAAATATCACCGTTCAGCTTTTATAAAAACGAAACTACCAAAAATCTACCTCGTCAATGTCTCAGATCCCACTAACCAAGGCATCATCGGTAAGGAGGATAACCTTGAAGGGGTTACAGATCTTATAGATTTAAAAATTACAAGGACGCCGACATTAATCGTTATTAAAGACGGAAAAATAGTTGCCCATTATATCGATGCAAAAATGGTTGGCGGATTTTTTGAAGAGATACTTGCAAAATAAAAGTGCGATGTTTTCACATCACGCTTTTTTATTTTAGGTGGCAAGACCCAAGTTGCGCATTTAACTTATCCCTTACGCTTTCCCACCCCTGAGCAGAATAACGGGCTGTCTTAACGCCGCCTTCTGTATTAATTGCAATTAAAGAAGAGGTCGTCGCAATATATAAATCGCGCCAATCGGTTACTCCGTTAACATAATAATTTCCATCGGTACCTTGACCGTCTTCCCCCGTATACTTACGGTAAATGTAAACTTCTTCACCGGGTTTTTCTTCCTCGGTATATAGGAGAACCGCATAAATCTTTCTCTTACCGGCACAGCCTTTATAATCTTTAAGCATATGTGCATACTGAATCACATAGGGAGCCGAAGCTTCGCAGTCCTCACAATCCAATCTATGAAAATAAATATAATACTTATCTTCCTTCTGATTGAAAATGTCTTCTTTTTTTATACTTTTAACTCCTTGTAAACTCCCCGCTTGATTGCAACCAGAAAGTGTTGCAATTGAAAATAGCAAGACAAGTAATAAAAAAACCTTTTTCATAATTCCTCCCTGGATTTGTACCCGTTAATGACGTTTTGATAACGGTTTGCGTTGATTTGTTGGTAGATAATTCTTTTATTTCTTAGTATCGCCAGTACTTTAATCTTATCAAAGAAGATTCTTTTAAAATTGATTAAAGCCATTACAAAAAGAAAGAGTGCGATAAATCTTGCAAAGACAATACTGTTCGGATGTAAATCAAGCCAAGCTTGTTCAATCAGCATGAACCAAATTAAACCAAGTGAAAGCAAAAGAAAGAATAGTGACGGTAAAAAAAGTCTGATCAAGGTATGGATGCGAACATTTTTTAAAAACAGTTTTTCTAAGTATAAGGGATTAATTTTGTATCCTTTAGGACCGGCCATCAATGCTAGCCATTTTTTTTCAGAATAAACTTGTCCTAAATATAAATATTTCCTACCTTTTTTCTTAACTAGGTTTTTGCTTCCACAACCACATACATCCGTATCTGCAAGATCATTTTTTAGACAGTTTAAGCACAGCATTTTACCACCCTTAATATTTATTATTATACAACAATCTTCCGATAATTCAAGGGATTCAACACCTTTTATGGAAAAAGAAGGTTAGGGTCATCCAAACCCCTATTACAATCAGAAATACTTTGAACGACTCTACAAAGATAAAAAGTAAACAAATAAGACATAAAAATAGATATATTGAAATGATAATGACATCAAAATAAAAAAATTTAATCCTATAAATACCTTTTAAAACTAATATTTCTCCGATTACTACAAGGATGGAAAGAAAGAATATAATGTCACCGAAAATCCAAAATAACAGATATGAAAGTATAAAGGTTATGAGCCAAAAATAATTATTCCAAAAATACTTCATAAATATCCCCTACTTTAAAATATTATGCATTTAAATTAAATATGTGCAGTATGCAAGAAAAAACGCCGATTATCTCGGCGTAAGTTTTTGTTTTAGTTTTTAACTGCTTTTCCAGCAGATCCAAAAATATTAATTTTATCCTTAAGAACTTCTACGATTCCCTTAGTTGCAGGTCCGAGAATTTTTCTCGGGTCATAAACTTTATCATTATCTTTATTAGCTAAGAAAGCGCGGAGTTCTCTTGCGAATGCTTGTTGACATTCGGTATTAACATTAATTTTGGTGGTTCCGCAAGCAATCGCGCGTTTGATTTGATCTTCAGGAATTCCGGTTCCTCCATGAAGAACTAAGGGCAGTCCGGTAGCATTCATAATTTCTTCCATTTCTTTGAATCCAAGTTTCGGTTCATCTTTATATGGACCATGAACGCTTCCTAAAGCTGGAGCTAAACAATCGATATTTGTTTCTTGTGTAAGTTGAACGCATTCGTTAACATCCGCATAGATAATGCTTTCACCGACGACATCGTCTTCTTGACCGCCGACGGTACCAAGTTCTGCTTCAACAGATACACCCCTTGCATGAGCATATTCAACCACTTCTTTAGTGATTCTGATATTTTCAGCTAAAGGATGTTTTGATGCGTCAATCATAACTGATGTAAAACCGGCATCAATTGCCTTTTTACAAGCTTCAAAACTAGAACCGTGGTCTAAGTGAATGGCAACATCAACCGTAATATTCAAATCTTCTATCATTCCTTTAACCATTCCCGCAACGGTCTTATAGCCACCCATGTATCTTGCGGCTCCTTCGGAAACCCCTAAAATAACCGGTGAAGACATCTCTTCCGCAACTGTCAGAATCGTCTTCGTCCACTCCAGATTGTTAATGTTAAACTGGCCGACAGCGTATTTTTCTTCTTTAGCTTTTTCAAGCATGTTTTTCATATTTACTAAAGCCATTTGTATACCTCCTTATTCAGCTTTAATCATTTCTCAAGAATAAAATAACCAAAACCAAGCACTCCGCATCCGATATGAGCACCAACCGCCGGAGTTACCATATGTAAATCGACCGCAACTGCATTCGGGCAACTTTCTTGGAAATAACGTACAAGTTCTTTGCCTTTCTCTTCCGCAAGCGTGTGTTCTACAATAATATATACCTTTTTCGCATCCTTAATTTCTTCCATAAACATTTGTGTTGCTACTTCGAGTGCTTTTCTTTGAGTGCGAACTTTTACTTTCGGAACAATTCTTCCTTCTTTATCAAGTTCCAAAACCGGTTTAATCTTAAGAAGACTTCCGACAAATCCCGCAGCCCCACTCAACCTCCCGTTTTTTACTAAGTATTTTAAATCATCAACAACGAAATAAGCGTGGCTGTTTTCAACGAGATAATGGCAATAATCTAATATCTCTTGAATAGATTTGCCTTCTTCAACAAGTCTTTTTGCTTCAACGGCGATAAAACCTTGGAAATATGTAGCGGTTTTTGTATCAATAACGTGAATGTTTAACCTTCCTCGATATTCATTCTGTAGATTTTCAACCATTTGTCCGATGGAACTAAGTTTGTAAGAGATCGAACACATAATAACATCGGTATAACCCTCCGAAAGCAAACGCTCTAAAAGCTCCATGGCCTCACCAACGGTTGGGGCCGATGTAGAAGGTACAACCGGGGAATTTTGTAATTTTTCATAAAATTGATCAGCCATAATATCGATTCCGTCAACATAATGTTCTTCACCAAAATTAATAACAGACCTTAATACTGGTATTTCTGGATCATAACCTAAATAATCCAATCCGGCATTTACATCGGATATAACAGCAATTTTACTCATGAAATCCTCCATATTGAATTAATTATACCACTATTCCCGGCTTTCTTCAATATTTGCATATAAAATATTCTTCCCAGTTTAAGAAATAATAAATACAAACTAGCATTTGTACTAACAAAGAATCTACTTTTAATGAAATATTGTTTTACATCTGAATTATTTTTGAAAATGGATTATAATAAAATTAGGTGATAATATGAAATTACGTTTATTCAGATTAATAAAAATGACTACAGGATTTATAGCCGGTATGCTGATTGCAAAGGCATTGGAACTTCCATACTTTTATACTGCTGGGGTTATTGCGGTTTTATCTTTAGAACCGACAAGAAAAGCATCCTTGGAAAGCGGAATAATAAGAATTATTGATTCGTTGTTGGGACTGGGGCTTGCGACATTATTATTTTATTTATTTGGTTTTCATGTTTTAGTTTTATTTATCTTTGTTTCATTATTTATCCCAATCAGCTTTTTCTTAAAAATCGACAGAGGTATTGTTGTATCGCTAGTCCTTGTTTCACAAATCTATTTAGAAAGCCACCTACATTTTTCTTTAAATGCTTTATATATATTATTAATAGGTGTAGGTGTGGCCTTCTTATTAAACCTTTATATGCCGAAAAATGAACATATCAAAAAAGAAATTGCCCTAATCGATCAGCATCTTAATAAACTAATTCAAGGTATTGCTAAGCAACAACCGGTTTCATTTGAAGAGATTGAAGAACTTTTAAGTGCAACTTATAATAATATTCAAGTTGAATTAGAGAATATTAATATACCATTAACTACTAAACGGTTGAAATATGTAGAAATGCGTACCGAACAAGTAAGCATTTTAAAAAGAGTCTATCAAATCTTAAATAATGTTGACCAAATTAAAGAAAAAGAGATTATACTTAATTTCTTAAAAGAATTTGATAATAGAATCGGTGAAAAGAACTATGCTTCTCCACTCTTAAATAGGTTAAATGAATTATTTTTAATGTTTAAAGAGAGTGCATTACCAGAAAGCAGGGACCAATTTGAAAACCGAGCCCAACTTTATTATGTGCTTTTAGAAATTGATTTGTTTTTAAAGATAAAATTAACCTACCATCAAAAAACAGAAAAGGGCTTATGAGATTATTCGTAAATAAGGTTTTTTCTTAAGTTATGATTTTTGTATAAAACTTTCTGGTTCTGGGCCCATCAAACTCACAGAAATATACTCCTTGCCAGATTCCTAATTTAAGCTTTCCGTTTTCAATAATGATTGTACAAGAAGAACCCATGAATGAAGCTTTTAGATGAGCATGCGAATTTCCTTCTAAATGCCTGTAATTAGGGTCTTTTGGAAAGAGCTTCCGTAAGGTATTAAGCATATCATAAACTACATCTGGGTCAGCATTTTCATTAATTGTTATACCTGCTGTCGTATGTGGTGTAAAAACTATTACTATCCCGTCTTTAATCTTGCTGTTATTTACATCATCTTGAATAATGCTGGTTATATCAATCATTTCATCTTCTTTTCTGGATTTGATAATATGTTCCATACAAACCTCCATATTTGTTATGTTATTCGTCTCAGATAAGGGACATTATTAAATCTTTCAATACTAATTATAACAAATCATGCCATGTTTAACCAGTTATAGTTTCTATACAAAAAATAAAAACTACTGTTTCCAGTAGTTTTAAGATTCAAGATATTTACCCAGAAATGAACTGGTCATTTCCGCAATTGCTTTTTCAGTGTCACCAATAGAGCCTTCCCCAATTACAATCACAGCGCCGATAATATCTCCATATACCGAAATCGGTTTGAGAATCGTCGGGGAATTTAGCACCAGGTTATCAGTCACTTCTAAACCTTCATTTTTTTCAATAATTTGTGTAGTTTTTTTCTGAATTCTGTCATCTAGTCTTAAATCTATTTTTTTACCGATGATATCTTTTCTGAAATTGCCGGCTGCAGCAATAATTCTTTCTGTATCTGTAATAATGATTTCTTTTTTATTTGAAGCATAAACCGCATCAACATAATGAATAATAAAATTATTGATGTTTTCGATATGAGAATATTTCTTCAATATTATTGAATTTGTTCCGTCGGTATATATTTCCAAAGAGTCTCCTTCTCTGATTCTTAAGTTTCTTCTGATCTCCTTAGGAATGACTATTCTACCCAAGTCGTCTATTCGTCTTACGACGCCGGTTGCTTTCATTGTTTCACCTCGCTAGTAATATTATTAGAATTTTCACTTATCTTATACACATTTTTCAATTGTGATTCTAGCAATTTGCTTAGCATGAAAATCCATTCTTTGTCTTTCGGAACTTTTTTTATTTTGATTATTAGTTGTTGGCGCTTATATTCGAATAGAATATCTTGACTGATTTCTGTTGCTTTTAGAAAGATTTTTTCAGCAGAAATCTTTTTTGTTTTTTCTTTGGAAATTGCAACCATCACCTGGTATTGAGTTTCCATGACATTTTCGATTCCATAGTGTTTCAATAATGTTTGTAAATATCTTTCTTCGATATATGTCAGAATTTCTTTGTTCGGCTTACCGAAACGATCGGTAAATTCCGCAATCACCCTTTCTTTATCTTCCTTAGTTTTTATCTTATGAATTTCTTTATGAATAAAGATCTTGATTTCATCATCGCTGACATATGATTCATCAACGTGTTTGGATACATCAATAATAATCGGTTTTTCTTCCTCCGGCATCGGTATATTCCGAACTTTGTTGATTGCTTCGCTTAACATCTTCATATACATGTCAAGTCCGACAGCATCTATAAATCCGGATTGTTCTTTACCGAGAATATCGCCTGCCCCACGAATTGCTAAGTCACGCACAGCAATCCGGTATCCGGAACCAAGATTGGTAAATTCTTTGATTGCGGAAAGCCTTTTGGCTGCTTCATCGGTTAAGACTTTATTTTTACCGTACATTAAATAAGCATAGGCAACTCGGTCCGCTCTGCCAACACGACCGCGGATTTGGTAAATCTGCGAAAGGCCAAGATATTCCGCACCATCAATAATGAGCGTATTGGTATTAGGGATATCAATCCCGGTTTCAATTATCGTTGTACAAAGCAAAACATCAAATTCACGATCGATGAAGGATTGAATGGTATTCTCCAATTGGATTTTAGTCATTTTTCCGTGAGCGATACCGACTCTTGCTTCCGGAACCAATCTTCTTAATTTCCTGTATAAGTAATCCAAATCACCGATTCGATTGTGAAGGTAGAAAACTTGACCATTTCTAGATATTTCACGATAAATTGCTTCTTTAATCACAATGTCATTTTCTTCAATTACATAGGTTTGTATCGGATAACGATCTTTTGGCGGAGTTTCGATCAAACTTAACTGCCTGATTCCCATAATTGCCATCTGCAAAGTCCGTGGAATCGGAGTTGCAGTCAATGTTAAAACATTAACATTTGCTTTCATGCGTTTTATTTTTTCTTTATGAACAACTCCAAACCGTTGCTCTTCATCAACGATTAATAAACCTAAATCTTTCGCTTTTACATCATTACTTAAGACACGGTGCGTGCCGATTAAGATATCAACTAAACCTTTTCCAAAATCTTCAAGGATTAGTTTTTGGTCTTTTCGGGAAACTAAACGGTTTAATAACTCAACTCTGATTCCGTACTTTTCAAATCTTTCTTTAAAACTGTAATAATGCTGGCGAGAAAGAATTGTGGTCGGTGCCAGATATATAACCTGTTTGTTAGAATACACGGTTTTAAAGGCAATACGCATTGCTATTTCCGTCTTACCGTAACCGACATCTCCGCAAATTAAGCGGTCGATGATCTTTCCTTCTTCCATGTCCTTCTTTATTTCATTAATGGTTTTAATCTGGTCCGGAGTTTCTTCGTATTCAAAATCATCTTCAAACAATTTTTGATAACTGCTATCGGGCGGATACTTAAATCCTTTCATCTCTTCTCTTTTAGCTTGAAGAGAAATGATATCTGCAGCAATGTTTTCTAATTTTTCCTGAATTTTCTTTTTCTTTCTTTCCCATTCGCCCTTACCAATGCTAGTTAGCTTCGGCACCACGCCTTCGCTGCCTTGGTATTTCTCCAACAATGTGATTTTCTCAACCGCAATATAAAGTTCCATATTGGCATATTGCAAGACTATATAGTCATTGCGGACATCTTGAAGTTCAACAGTTTTTATACCGAGATAGCGACCGATTCCATAATCATAGTGAACCACATAGTCTCCGACTACCAAATCTTCTTTTGAAGAAATTGGCTTGGTATGTTGCAATACACTTCGAAATTTGGCTTTTTGAACTTTAAATTTTTTGAAGATCTCTTCTTCGGTATAGACTTCTATTTTCCCTAAAAAGCCGAAACTAATCGCATTATCCGAGCGAATCAGATTGATTGCTTTCGGAACCAAGTTATTAAAGCTATCAATTCTTTTTGATTGCAAATTGTTTTCATTTAATATTTCACTTAAAAGATTCAATCTTTCTTCTGTATAAAAAGCAAATACAAAAGTTTTATCCGTATTTACCTTTAAATCACTGATTAAAGTCTTAATATCATTTTGATAATCAATTACAGCGATTCCCTTTAGGTCAAAAACTTTGTCTAAAGGAAAATCATGAAAACTTTTCCGAAATTCGCTTAAAAATATCTTTTTATCGACTTTGTAAAAAAGATTATAAAAGTCGAAGAAAAACAACAAATCCAAACCATCCGGAATTGAAAGCTGTTCCGAAAAGTTTTCTAAATCCAGTCGTAACTGTTCGTAATTATCTTGCAATCTTTGATAATCTTCATAGAAAACCAGTTTCTCTTCTGGATAATCAAGGATACTTGCATAGCCTTTACCAAAATATTTTATATATTTATTCATCCGCTCAGGATTATTATAATTTTCTAAATCTGAAAGGTCTGATTTTAAAAAGTCAGGCATTTCTGATACAGCCGCTTTAATTCTATTTATAATACTTTCTTTTTCTTTTTCATCATAATAGATTTCATTGAGAGGAAAAATTTCTACTTGTTTAATTGATTTAAAGCTTTTTTGTGTATCAGGATCAAAATATTTAATGTTTTCAACTTCAATATCAAATAAATTTATCCGAATGGGACTTTCCGAAAAGAGCGGAAAAATATCAATAATTTCACCGCGGATACTGAAATCCCCGACCATTGTTGTTGTCGGAACTCTTTTGTATCCGAGCGCAATTAATTTCGTAATTAAATTTTCAAAATCAATTACGTCACCCGCTTTGATTGTAAACATTGCTTCTTGAAAGCTTTTTTTCGGAAAAATTGGTTTTAAAAGGGCTTGCGGGTGTGTGACGATAATATGCTTTTGCTTGGAAATAAGATTATAAATTGTGCTCAAACGTTCATATTTTAAATCAGGGCTAATTGCGAGAAGTTCAGCTGAAACAATCTCATCCGCCACATAGAGATTAACATTATCAAAACCGGCGAGTTTGCAGAAGGATTCATAAGCTAAATTGGCTTTATAGAGATTGCTTGCGACATAGAAAATACTTTCGCTACCTTCAAGAAACGACAAATAGGTTAACAGATATCCGTGATTCGGAGTGATGCTGTTAACCAAATAATTATATTCATTATTATTAAGTGCATTTAAAAAAATCTGAACAGATTTTTCTCTAGTATATAAATCTACTATGTTGTTCATCTTAATCTCCTAGTTAAATTGTCCCATAAATTCATCGAAAGTATGGCTCAACAAATAATCAAGCATCTCTTTGCTTTTCGAAACCGCAATATCAATCGCAATTGCGCTGTCCCCTTTTGGTTTAGATAAAACATAATCCACACTATCCGTTGTGGGCGAACCGATGCCGATTCTGATGCGTTTTATATCTTCTCTATCTAAGCTTTCAATAATATGTTTTATCCCCTTGTGACCGCCGGACGAACCCCCTTTTCTGATTCTGATTTTTCCTTCCGGTAAATCCATATCATCATAAACAATGATGATTTCTTCAGGTTTTACTTTATAATATTTCATTGCAAGAAGAACTGCTTCGCCGGAAAGATTCATAAAAGTTTGAGGTTTTAAGAGAATTACCTTTTCGCCATTGTAAACAAATTCCGAAACCTCTGCTTTTAAATCTTTTCTTAATGTAAATTTTTCGCCTAGATCTCTAACTAAATTATCAACGAACATAAACCCGATATTGTGTCTGGTTTTTTTATATTTTCTTCCGGGGTTTCCCAGTCCAACAATCATTAACATATTTGCACCTCGTTAGTATACAACCAAAATTCCATAGATTAAATCTATGGAGATGGTTAACTCATTTACTCTAATTTAATAATTCTCGATCTTTAACCTGCATTTTGTAACAACAGATAATGTTTTCTAAAAGCGAAGCGATAGTCATCGGTCCAACGCCTTTCGGAACCGGAGTAATGTAAGAGGCAACTTCCTTCACTTCCTGAAAATCGACATCGCCGACAATTTTGCCTTCAACCTTATTAATACCGACATCAACAACGACAGCTTCCTTCTTAACCATATCACCGGTAACGAAATTAGGTTTGCCAACAGCAGCTACCAATATGTCTGCTCGCTTGGCAACTTCTTTTAAATTAGTGGTTTTTGAATGGGCGACAGTTACCGTAGCATTTTTCTGAAGTAAAAGTAAAGCAAGAGGTTTTCCTACAAGGTTACTGCGTCCGATAACAAGTGCATTTTTACCGCTAATATCAATAAAGTATTTTTGTAGTAAAGTAATAACACCTTTAGGTGTTGCGGGAATAATGGCTTCCATACCGTTAAAGAGTCGCCCTTGATTGATAATCGTCAGTCCGTCAACATCCTTTTTCGGATCAATTGCATTAATTATTAGGTCTTGATCCAAATGGGAAGGTAGCGGAAGTTGTACCAAAATTCCGTTTACCGTTACGTCCTTATTACAGTCATGGATGATTTGTAAGACTTCTTTTTGTGTTGCTTTTTCATCCAAACGATAATCCTTAACCCCTATTCCGGCTTCATTACAAGCTTTAATTTTGTTTTTTACATAAACTTGACTAGCGGGGTTTTTTCCGACCAAAATGATGGCAAGCGTGATTGGCTCGGGAAGATTAGAAACTTCCTTCGCAACTTGTTTCACGATTAACTCTGATGTCTTTTTCCCGTCTAAAATCATAAAAACCTCTCTTATAATATTTTCCAATTTTATTATACAACATAAATTGGAAAAAAACTACCCAATTTTGCGATCAGCCAACATTTTTATAGATAATATATTCATTGTCAGAATAATCTACTTGATACTTTTGATTAATTTTTACATCTTCTTTAATAATCGCCTTAGCAAGAAGTGTTTCTATTTCTTTCTGAATATAGCGTTTTAAAGACCTAGCCCCGTATTCATGTGAATAGCTGTCGTCTAAGATTTTTCTTTTTACCGCATCAGTAAACTCGAACTGATAATGCTGTTCTAATAGTCTTTCTTGAAGCTCGCGCAAGAGTTTATCGACAACCTGTAACTGAACTTCTCTTGATAAAGGATTAAAGATTACTATTTCATCAATTCTGTTAATAAATTCTGGTTTAAATGTATGTTTAACCAAATTGAGAACTTTTTCATGGTTTTCATGCTTCAACAAAAATTCGCTTCCAAGGTTTGAAGTCATAATGATAATTGTGTTTTTGAAATCAACGACTCTTCCTTGTGAGTCGGTAAGTCTTCCGTCGTCAAGAATCTGCAGTAGAAGATTAAATACATCGGGATGAGCTTTTTCGATTTCATCAAAAAGAACAATCGAATAAGGATTGCGCCGAACCTTCTCGGTTAATTGACCGCCTTCTTCATAGCCGACATAACCCGGGGGGGCTCCGATTAAGCGACTCACAGCAAAACGCTCCATATATTCGCTCATATCCAGGCGAATAATATGATCTTCGCTATCGAAGAGCGCTTCCGCAAGACTTCTGGCAACTTCTGTTTTACCAACTCCGGTCGGGCCAAGGAATAAAAAGGAGCCAATTGGGCGTTTCTGGTCTTTAATGCCCGCTCTTTGTCTGATGATGGAATCCGCAACAAGTTTAATCGCTTCATCTTGGCCCTTAACTCGTCTTTTTAAGGTTTCATCTAAATTAATGACCTTATCTTTTTCTCCCTTAACAATCCGTGAAACCGGAATATTAGTTGCTCTGGAGACAATTCTTTGTATAAGATCCTCAGTTACAACTTCCGAAAGTAAGGTTCCCTCATTTTTTAACTGAATATTTTCCAGTTTTTTCTCCAACTCCGGAATAATACCATATTTTAATTCCGAAGCGCGTTTATAATCACCACTGTTGAAAGAATTATCTAGCTCATGTTTTGCTTCTTCAAGCCTTTTCTTCATATCTTTTGCTTCACTAATCTTGGCTTTTTCTGCTTGCCACCTTTCCCGTAATTCCTTCGTCTTTTGTTTCAATTCTTCCAACTCTTCTTCTAACTTTACAAGACGCGCTTTGCTTGCTTGGTCTCTTTCTTTTTGTAAGGCTAATCTTTCAATTTCCAGTTGCGTGACTCTTCTTTCCGCCTCATCAAGTTCGCTCGGCATCGAATCAATTGCCATCCGGATTGTAGAACAGGCTTCGTCAATCAGGTCAATCGCTTTGTCAGGAAGGAAACGTTCGGTCAAATATCTGTTTGATAAGACGGCGGCACTGACAATGGCACCATCGGTGATTGTTACACCATGGTGGGTTTCATAACGTTCCTTCAGACCTCTTAAGATACTGATGGTATCTTCGACAGTCGGTTCTTGAACCAATACTGTTTGGAAACGTCTTTCCAAAGCGCGGTCTTTTTCAATATACATTCTGTATTCATTGAGCGTGGTTGCACCGATACATTCAATTTCTCCTCTCGCCAGCATCGGTTTCAGCATATTTCCGGCATCAAGTGCTCCATCAGCTCTTCCTGCACCGACAATCAAATGGATTTCATCAATAAAAAGAATGATTTTTCCATTGCTTTCTTTGATTTTATTTAAAACTGCTTTTAATCTTTCTTCAAATTCGCCTCTGAACTTGGCACCGGCAACTAGTGCGCCCATATCTAGCTCATAGATGGTTTTATCTTTTAAGGTAGCAGGAACGTCGTTTTTCGCAATCCTAATCGCTAGACCTTCAATAACTGCGGTTTTTCCAACACCCGCTTCTCCGATTAAAATAACATTGTTTTTGGTTTTTCTGCCTAATACTTGGATAATTCTTCTGATTTCTTCATCACGACCGATAACAGGGTCAATATTACCGTTCCTGGCCTCTTCTACAATATCCCTACCAAACTTTTTTAATATATCTTTATCTTGGCTATAGTCTTCCATTTGCATCTGCATTTTGTCACCTCCTGTGGAATTTTAGCACTCTCACCTATTAAGTGCTAAAACTATTATACGCTTTTTCATTTTCTTTGTCAACCAAAGAACATAAAAAATAAAGGGAGCTATTAGTCTCCCTTTTGTTGCATTTTTTTGATAATGTTTCGGGCAATCCAAACTCCATTTGCTGCTGCTTGCGAAAGCCCACGGGTAATGCCGGCACCGTCCCCGCCGACATAAAGGTTCTTAATTTTGGTTTCAAAGTTAGAATTCACTTCAGGGCGAGCACTGTAAAACTTTGCTTCAACTCCGTAAAAAAGTGTGTGGTCGCTTGCAATCCCGGGAGTAACATGATTTAGAGCCTGCATCATTTCGATAATGCTTTTCATTGTATTATAAGGCAAAACTAAACCTAAATCGCCCGGAATAGCTTCCTTTAGGGTTGGAGTTACAAAGCTTTCTTTAATACGTTTGGCAGTTGATCTGCGCCCCTTTAAGATGTCACCGTAGCGTTGAACAATCACGGTTCCACCTGCAAGCTTATTCGCCAGTTTCGCAACCTCGTAAGCAAATTGATTCGGGTTATTAAACGGCTCATCAAATTCATGGGAAACAAGTAAAGCAAAATTTGTATTCTCCGTTCCCAATTTTTCATCACTATAAGCATGACCATTACAAAGAATTACGCCGTCTTGGTTTTCAACAACCACATAACCGCTCGGATTGGAACAGAAGGTTCTGACTGTTGTACCGACACTGGTGTTATAGATAAACTTGCCTTCATATAAATGTTTGTTGATATCCTCCATCACAATATTATTGGTTTCAACACGTACCCCGATATCAACTTGATTGTTTGTAAATTTAATATTATGTGACTCGAGTGTTTTTTGAAGCCAAATCGCTCCTTCTCTGCCGACACCGAGAACAACAGTTTCCGCAAATATTTTTTCCCCATTTTCAAGTTCAATCCCAACAACTTTATCCGCTTCTACAATCACATTCACAACCTTGGTTCGGAAAAGATAATCAATCTTGCCTTTCATGGCTTCATAAATGTTTTCCATGATTTTTAGATTTTTTTCTGTTCCGAGATGCCGCACTTTTGCGCGAAGCAATTTAAGTCCGGCTCCGATCGCTTTCTTTTCGATTGCTTTTACGGTTTCCGTCGTCGGATCGGTAATTTCGGTATCGGCACCGTGTTCGAGATTAACCTGGTCGACATAATTAATTAAATCGAGTAAAACTTCGCTATCAACATATTCGCCCATCCAGCCGCCGAATTCATTGGTAATATTGTATTTGCCGTCGGAATAAGCTCCCGCTCCGCCGAAACCGGTCGTAATCGAACAGGCAGGATGGCAACCACTAATACCGCTACTGTTGGTCGGACATTTATCCGTTTTCTTAAGTAAAATCGGGCAACGTCGATTATAGATGTCGTTTCCCCTATCAACAAGCAAAACTGTTAAATCTGGTGCTTTTTTCATTAATTCATAAGCACAGTGAATCCCCATCGGTCCCGCACCGACAATGATACAATCATACCTTTTTTTCATACACTCTCCAATTTTAGTTATTTTTCAACAATACCTAACCTTATATTAGCATAAATAGAACTTTCCGTAAACAAACAATTTGCCAGGAAATGTTATCTACTTAATGCTGCATTGATAAAGGCACGGAATAAAGGATGTTCACGGTTTGGCCGGGAAAGGAATTCAGGATGGAATTGACAGGCCAAGAAGAAGGGATGGTCGTTTAATTCTATCATTTCAATAATATTTTCTTTTTCATTTAAGCCTGAAAAGACAAGTGAAGAGTCAGCAAAGAGCGAAAGGTATTTTTGGTTGAATTCGTAACGATGACGATGGCGCTCGTAAATTTCGTCTTTGCCGTAGATTGCTTGCGCTTTGCTGCCAGGAAGCAAACTACAAGCATATAAACCTAAGCGCATCGAATCACCATTTTCTTTTAAATCTATCAAAGGCAGCTCAGCGTCTTTATCTAATTCGGTTGAATTGGCACCTTTTAATCCTAAAACATTTTGTGCAAATTCGATAAGCGCCAGTTGCATCCCGAAACAGATTCCGAGGTAAGGAATTTTCTGTTCACGGGCATATTTAATTGAAGCAAGAATACCGGGGATATTCCGTTCTCCGAAGCCACCGGGAACGATTATCCCTTGAAACCCTTTCAACTTTTCTTCCGCATTATGCTCATTTATTTCCCCGGAATCAATCGCTTCCGTAACAACATCGACACCATTAGCATAACCCGCATGTTTAAGCGCTTCATAAACCGAAAGATAAGCGTCTTTTAAGGCTACATATTTTCCAACCAAAGCAATTCTAACCTTTTCTTTCAAACCCTTAATGCCTTCTACCATCTTAACCCACATCGTTAAATCTAAAGGTTGGGTTTCAAGGCCAAAGTGTTTGCAGATAAGTTCATCAATGTTTTGTTCCGCAAGCATCAACGGCACTTCATATAAAACTTCGCAATCCAATGCTTCAATAACGCATTCTTTTTTAACGTCACAAAAGAGTGCGATTTTATCACGTTGGGAATCGTTTAAAGGTTGTTCAGTCCTGAGAATAATCAAATCGGGATTAATCCCCAATGACCTGAGTTCTTTGACGCTATGTTGTGTCGGTTTGGTCTTTAACTCTTGTGACGCAGCAATATACGGAACTAAAGTGTTATGGATATACATTGTGTTTTTATAACCGATATCGCGGCGAAATTGCCTGATTGCTTCTAAAAAGGGCAGGGATTCAATATCGCCGACAGTTCCTCCGATTTCGGTAATCACAACATCAGCTCCACTGTATTTCGCAACATCATGAAGAGCTTGTTTGATTTCATCGGTAACATGAGGAATAACTTGGACGGTCGCGCCGTTGTATTGTCTGTTACGTTCTTTATTGATAACTCTTAAATAGACTTTTCCTGTGGTTACACTTGAATACTTATTCAAGTTCTCATCAATGAATCTTTCATAGTGACCTAAATCCAAATCGGTTTCCGCACCGTCGTCGGTAACAAAAACTTCGCCATGCTGCAAAGGCGACATATTCCCCGGGTCAACATTTATATAAGGGTCAAACTTCTGCATAAAAACTTTTAAACCGCGACATTTTAATAATCTTCCGATTGAAGAAGCATTAATTCCTTTTCCTAAACTTGAAGCAACTCCACCGGTTACAAAAATAAATTTAGTATCCATATTTATCCTCCAATGTATCATCCTAAAATATAAAAAAGTCCTCAAACAGGGTTGAGAACTTTATCGGCTCTTTATTATTATACCAAAAAATAAATTCTATGCAAGGATTTTTTACTCTTCGTCATCTTCGTCTTCAAAATCATCGAGATCTTCAAGATCATCATCCTCGTCCAGATCATCGAAATCGTCAAGCAAATCATCGTCATCATCAATGTCTTCATCTTCGTCGTCATCAAGCGAAAGCAGTTCTTCTTCAATTTCATCGCGTTCATCTTCATCTTCTTCGTCATCATCGCTATCGCTGAGATCTTCTTTAAAGATAATGTCATCTTTAAGTTCATGCTTGACTACTTCTTCGTCATACTCATATAAATCTTCAAGCGAGCTACCGTCTTTATCTAAAAGGGATGAGGGTTGACGACTCTTTAAATCCCAAACTTTATTTCCATGCTTGTCCTCGCCGCAACAGATAAAATAGCCGCTGAGCATGAAATCCATTTTGAATTGAGCCAAAGTCTTTTCTTCCTCTTTAATATTTAAACCTTTAACTTCAAATACATCCTTAGCAATTCTCTCAAGCGTCCGCGGTTTTCTTTTCGATTTCATTTCCCGAAGAGCTATTTCTATCAATGAATCATTCATATACATTCCTCCGTTGAATAATTTTAACTTACTTAAAAACATTTTTCAAGCCTATTTTATAATAAAAAGAAGATAATCAAGATAATCGCTCCGGGCAATCTAAATAAGGTAACAAAAAGAATAGTCCAAACATTTACCGGAATATTAATGTTAATAAAAGAACCTAAGAGATTGATTCCAAAAATAATAATTAAAGCAATAACCAATGATTTGAAAAACCATTTTAAAAAATTTCTCACAATCCTCACCCATTAAAATATATGGGACAACATCCGATTATATGACTACTTGACTAATTTTTCAAAAAGCTCATAATCGGTGCGGTCAAAATTCAAGGGTGTAACGGATATATAATTATTGTAGATTGCCCAAACGTCACTGTTAATATTTTCTTTTTCTTTTTCGTAGTGATGGGTTCCTCTTTGGATAAAATGATCCTTTTCAAAAATAAAACGAGTATCATAATGATTTTGGCCTTGAAAAGTAAATTTTATGCCCTTAACTTCCTGAGGAACATTAATATTATATAAAGATCCTTTCTTTAACAAATCCTTTGAAAGTATGAAATCCATAACAGAATCAAATTCAGAAACAAAAGTATCGAACGAATTTGTAACCGTTGAGAAGGCGATTCCCATCTTCCCAAGCATAGCTGCTTCAGTCGCTGCTGCACAAGTTCCGGAATAAAATATATCTTCACCGATATTTAAACCTCTGTTAATTCCGGAAAACACAATGTCAAAATCCCAACCAAAACCAAAATATGCAGCGCGAACGCAATCAGCTGGGGTTGAATTTAAACTATAGCATTCCAGTTCTTCATTTTCAATTTTTTTTAAATGCAAATGATCATGGATATTAATACCGTGGCTCTTACCGCTTTGTTCATAAGTAGGTGCAATTACTTTGATTTCACCGTATTTTTTCGAAAGCTTAACCAGTTCCCATAAACCCGGCGAGTTGATCGAATCATCATTTGTTATCAGTATTTTCATTAAAATACGCCCGGATTTCCTTTCTTAAATTCTAGCAGTAACAAGTCGGCTTCCTGGAGCATTTTTTTCATTTCCCGTTTATTTCTAACCAAAGCACCGGAGGCTTGTTTGTGACCACCGCCGCTATACCTTTCCGCAAGCTCATTAATTGCAACATAACGAGAGCGGATTCTGACCCTGAAGGTCCCGTCTTCATGTTCGATAAAAAATATCCAAATCAAGTGTTCTTTAATGCTATCAAGCATATTGACGAGTGCGGAAGCATCAGAAGATGAGACACGATGTTTTCTACAAACGCGTTTGCTCATATTAAAGTAGGCTACACCATTGTTTGTTGTTTTAAAATTTTTAAGAACATAGCCTTGTAGCTTCAAGATTTCTTTTTCTCTGATATAAAGATTGGCATAAATTTCTTCGATATTTAAATCATATTCAAGTAAAATAGCCACCAGACGCATAAAGTTGGCATCAACCCCGCTATAACGGAAACGCCCTGTATCGGTCACCATTCCCACAAAAAGCGCTTTTGCAGCTCTTTGGGTCATAACCAGTTCCTTCCGGAAGGTATTATATAAGTCGACAATGATTGCACAGGTGGCGGGCAAATCTTCCCGGACATAATTGATGTGACCATAATCGTCCATCGGCAGATGGTGGTCAATTTTAATAATCTCCGGACAAAGCGTAGCATGATTATTGTCAATCCGTCCGAATGTAGCAGTATCAACAGCAATCAAAAGCGACCTCTTATAAACCTCTTCGCTAGGCTCTTCGTCTTCGCTACCGATAAATTCAAGATAATCGGCTTTCTTTCCGCCGACACTATATATACTTTTTTCCGGAAAAGAAGCTCTCAGAATTTCGCGAAGCCCTAAAGAGCTGCCCATACAGTCGCCGTCCGGTTTAACATGACGAACGATAATGATGTTCTCATAAGTTTTTATTTTTTCTAAGATACTGTTTTTTATTATTAAATTATCCATTATTAGCTTCCTTTATTATATTGTCTAAATCAGCAAGCATAAGGTCCGCTTCCGTAAATGTTTTTAAGGTCGCACCGCTTGCAAGTTTATGTCCCCCGCCGCCATATTTTACTGCAATTTCGTTAATATTATACTTGCTTGAGCGAATCTCAGCTAGCACGGCTTGGTTTTCAATATCTTCGGTAAAATTGACCCAAATGTCAACACCACTAATTCCGCCCATAACATTGACCATCCCACGGGACGCAGCAAATACATCCAGATCATATTCTTGTAATTCCCTTGCTGTTGTTTTTATATAAGCGACCCCTTGCTCAGTTAAACGAAATTTCAAAGCAAATTGAGCCCGAAGTCGAACCATTTTTAACTCTTCAGTATACAGATTATTATAAACATCGGAAATATTAAAATCAAATTCTAGTAACCTTGCGACATCTTCAAAAGTCCTTGAAGAAACAGAATCATAGCGAAAGCGGCCGCTGTCGGTAACAATTCCGGTAAAAAGAGCTTTCGCTCCTGCAGCGGAGAGATGTAATTTGTTCGCAAAGATTAAACGAGCAATCATTCCCGCACAACTTTCATAACTGGTGTCCACAAACTCAAGCTGACCAAAGCTTCTTCTTTGTAAGTGATGGTCAATTTTAATTAAAAATTTGCCATTTTTATAACGGTCGTCGCTGATTAAGCTTTCTTCGGCAGTATCCAAGACAACGACTAAGGCATTTTGATAATCTTCATCCTTAACTTGATCCATCCGCCCGATGAACAAAAAACGCGGGCTTTCATCCCCGGTAACAAGAACTTTTTTCCCCGGAAAAGTAGTACGCAAGGCTTCTTTGAGTCCGATTTGACTACCGACTGCATCACCATCGGGGCGGCTGTGGCGATGAATAATAATTGTTTCGTATTCTTTAAATTTTTGAATTATTGCTTTCATATGACGCTCCTGATTATATTATTATATCATAAATTCTAAAAATGAAAAGAAATTACTATATTGACGATTGGCGTTTTCTTAGATAACAGCAAGAAAATGGAATAAATTTTATCCTCTCTCATAGTTATTAATAGGAGGGATTTTATTGGCCGTAATTGCCCATAACGAAGCCGAAGTCAAACTTTTGGCCAGACTAATGCGAGCGGAAGCCGAAAGCGAAGGAAAAATGGGAATGTTAATGGTCGGAAACGTCGGCGTTAACCGGGTTCGGGCAAATTGCCTGGATTTTGTCAATATCAGGACCGTCGAACAGATGGTCTTTCAAAGGCCGGGTGGTTTTGAAGCCACACTGTACGGTTATTTTTATCAAGCAGCAAGAGAAATCGATGTTCAACTCGCAAGAAGATGTCTGAAAGGAGAAAGATTTCATCCTGCTACCTTTGCTCTTTGGTTTTACAATTCTTTTGAAGAGGATTGTCGCGCTCAATGGTTCGGTCAATGGAACAGCGGCCGTTTTAAATCACACTGCTTTTACGCTCCCGTCGAAAGCGAAAACTGTTTTTAGGAGGGTTAGATGAATTTTTATCAACAACCATGTGGATTTACACAATTTCCGGCCGGATTTTTCGGTAGTCCGGTCTTTGCTCAGGGGCAGCCCGCGTTCAACGGGCAACAGTTCGTTCCGCAACCTATGATGCCTGCTACTCCAGGATTTCTGGAAGGCGTGCCGTTTGTAGAGGAATCATATATCGAAAACATTTTGCGATTAAACCTTGGTAAAGTTGCCACGGTTTATATGAATTTCGAAAACAGTCAATGGGGATCGAAAATCTTTAAAGGCTACGTTACCGCTGCCGGCAGAGATCACATCATCCTTAAAGACCTGCAAAGTGAGACTCGTTATATTCTATTAATGATTTACCTGCTTTATATTACTTTTGATGAAGATATCGAATATGAATATCCTTTTAGAGGTGCAAAGAAAAATTCTTAATGTTTAAAGTTTATTTATTAATAAACAAGACAATAGGAAACAAAAAAAGCTACCGTTATCAAATTAGGTAGTTTTTTTATTTAAAAGAAAAAAGGTTGCTGATTTTCTAGCAACCTTATTAATCCTATTTAATAAGTTTCAATTTGCAAGATAAAATTATTCAAGCGAATGCCAATAAAGCCGATAATAGTGCTGGTAACTAGCGAAAAGAATATCAAAATTGCTCCGTAATAAATAATCGGAACTCCGATTCGGTAAATCCCTTGAACAACCACAAGCTGAGTAACAATATGTAGAAAGCCTCCGATTACACTGACCGAAATCGGTGATACAACATTTTTTAATGCTTTCCACGCTAAGTACATCCCGCAGAAACTGACGAGGGAAGCGCTAAATCCAATGATAAAATTTAGCGGTCCGCCATAGAAAAGATTCGCAAGGACCGATTTTAAT
Organism: Acholeplasmataceae bacterium; assembly: GCA_012841865.1. Classification (GTDB taxonomy): domain Bacteria; phylum Bacillota_I; class Bacilli_A; order ML615J-28; family CAG-698; genus DTU067. The sequence continues at coordinate 47,727 of DUTX01000129.1, forward strand.
ACTACCATAATTAAGGTCTCTTTCGGATTAAAGCGATAGACGCCAACCAAAATAATAATATTCGCAAGTCCTATTTTCGCAGTCGGTATAAAAGGAAAGGCAAGCTGCGAAATATAACGGTCAAAAATGGATAGAATTACGCTGAAAGATACTAAAATGGAAATAAGCACAATTTTTTTTATATTTACTTGTTTTCTTAAATTGTCCATGGAATCACCTGTTTTTGAAACAAATACATTATACCACATTTAAATTGCTTTTTAAATATCTTTTCTATATAATAAATATAAAAAAAGGAGGTAATCTTATGTGCGTGTTTTGTAAGATAGTTCAAGGTGAAATACCTGCTTACAAGGTTTATGAGGACGATGATATCCTTGCCTTTTTAGACATCTCTCAAGCAACCCCCGGTCATACCTTGGTGATTCCAAAAGAGCATTGTGAGAACATTTTTGCTTTAGAGGAAAATAAGGCAGCAAATCTAATGAAAGTTGTAACCCGTTTAAGCAAAAAGTTAAAAGTTGCTTTAAATATTGATGCACTTAATATCCTAAACAATAGCGGTCAGCTCGCCGGCCAAACCGTTAATCACTTTCACATCCACCTGCTTCCGCGCTCTGAAAATGACGGCCTTATAATTAAATTTTCGAGTAATAAATTGTCGGAAACAGAGTTAAAAGGACTACAGAAAAAACTAAAGGAGGGTTAAACCCTCCTTTTATCTTGCTTCATTATTTTTAAGATAATAATATAAGGTGTTTACCGGAACACCTGTTGCTCCGTAAAATTCTTGATAACTCGGTTGAGTAAGAAATGCTGTTCCGGCAATGTCTAAATGAATCCATTTTGTATCAGGCTCGATGAATGCTTCAAGAAAAGCTGCTGCTCCGCTTGCGCCCATATTACGGCCTGTCGAGTTCTTTAAATCCGCAACTTTACTTCCGCGAACTTGATCGCGAATATATTTGCTTATCGGCAAGCGCCAGAATTCTTGGTTGGCTCGTTTGGAAGCTTCGAAAAATTTTGATATTTCTTCGTGACAATTTCCAAAAAGGCCGGTTGTATAGATTCCTAAAGCGACAACACAAGCTCCGGTTAAAGTTGCAATATCGACAACAGTTTTACAACCTTGTTTTTGAGCAAAACAAAGCGCATCCGCAAGCGTAAGCCTTCCTTCCGCATCCGTCGAGAGGATTTCAATCGTCTTTTTGTTCATGGCTGTAAGGATATCGTCAGGGAGTAATGCTTCCCCGTTAATCCGATTATCCGTAGCACAAATCACAACTTGAAGGTTTACACTTAGATTATTCTTTACTGCGGCTTCAAATGCTCCGAGAGCAGCTGCTGCTCCAGCCATATCTGATTTCATATTATTCATCTGCGACTTTAGGGAGTACCCCCCGGTATCATACATAACGCCTTTGCCGACAAGCCCGATCGGTTTAGTATCGGCACCACGATATTTTAGATGAATCAAACGCGGTTCGGCTTTAGAGCCCTTATTAACTCCGAGAAACGCATTCATTTCCAAGGCTTCGATTTCTTTTTTATTATAAACTTTTACCGTTACCCTCTCATCATCCAAACTTTTCGCAAGCCCCTCCGCATATTCCGCAAGTTCTAAAGCAGAAAGATAATTATAAGGTTTGTTGACAAGATCTCTAGTATTATCAACCGCATTAGCAAGAATAAAAGCTTCTTCAATTTCTTTTTCTAAATTAAATTTTGTATAAAACTTTAAATTTAACTCATTATCAATCTTTTCGGATAATAATTCATCATAAACATAATTATAAAAACCGACAGTTTTAATAAATCTGCTTACGGCTTCGTTTGGATTTAAATCTTTAATAAAAGAATCAAGTTCAACAACAAGTTCCTTTCCAAGTTTATAGTTGACCTTTCGTAAGCATTCTTCCAAAACTTCATAATCATAATTCTCTTTTTTTCCTAAACCGATAAGATAAAGGCTTTTGTTCGGGATTTTTCCGAAAGTAAAAATCTTATTGACTTTTCCTTTTTCTAAACCAATCTCTTTTTCCGCAAGCATTTTTTTAATTTCCAAATCGATTGCAGGAGCGATTTGTACTTCTTCATCAAGAAAAGCTCCGACCAGCAAGGGGCTGGTGCTTTCTGTTTTTTCAAATGATTTAGCAATAATCATATTTTTTCCTCCCTTTTGATATATTCAACACCCATATAAGGAATTAATGCTTCCGGAATTTTAATGCTTCCGTCCGCCTGTTGATAGTTTTCAACAATCGCAACCCAGGTTCTGCCGACGGCCAAACCCGAACCGTTTAAGGTATGAACAAATTGCGGTTTCGCATCCTTACTCAGGCGAGTACGGATATTTCCACGCCGAGCCTGATATTCTTCCGCATTACTTATACTACCGATTTCACGATAGGTGTTCTGACTCGGGAGCCAGACTTCAATATCATAAGTTTTCGCCATGCTGGCACCCAAATCGCCCGTACATAAAGTAACGACTCGATAAGGAATTTTTAATAGCTTTAAGATTAATTCTGATTCTACCAACATCTTTTCCAACTCTTCGTAAGAGTTTTCCGGGGAGGCGATTTTAATCAATTCGACTTTATTGAATTGATGTGTTCTGATCAAACCTCTGGTATCTCTGCCGGCGCTGCCTGCTTCCGAACGAAAAGCCATTGTATAACTGCAGATATTGATTGGTAATAACTCATAATCAATGATTTCGTTCCGATAAAGATTGATGGTCGGAACTTCCGCGGTCGGATTTAAGAACCAATCATTTTCGTTTACAAGCTTAAAAGCGTCTTCTTCAAATTTTGGTAACTGACCAGTCGCGGTCATACTTTCCCTATTCACGATATAAGGCGGAATGACTTCTAAATATCCGTTCTTGCTGTGTACGTCCATCATAAAAGCAATCAAAGCTCGCTCAAGACGGGCCCCGAGCCCCTTGTACACTACAAAGCGACTACCAGTAATTTTGGCTGCTCTTTCAAAATCAAGTAGATTAAGGTTTTCTCCAAGTTCATAATGAGCCTTAGGTTCAAAGTCAAATGTTGTCGGCTCCATAAATTTCTTCACTTCTACATTTTCCGATTCATCCATCCCAATCGGTACGGACTCATGAGGAAGATTCGGAGTGATTAGAAGCGTATATTCAATTTCTTGTTCTAATTCTTTCAGTTTCTCATCGAGTTCTGAGATCTTGTTGCCGAGGGTTGCGACTTGGTTTAGAATTTCGGTCGCATCCTCTTTTTTTCTTTTCAATTCGCCGATTAATTTACTGCTTTCATTCCTTTTTCGTTTTAATTCTTCGACTTCACTTATTATCCTGCGTCTTTCCTCGTCTTTTCCAAGCAACTCGCGCAAATAACCATAGTCCTGGCCTCTAGTGTTAAGCCTTTCAATAACGCCTTCGGGATTTTCCCTGAGCTTTCTGATATCGAGCATGATATTCCTCCTTATATTTTATAAAAAAAGTCCCCTCAAAAGAAGGGACGAAAATCTCCGCGGTACCACCCTATTTAGAATGAATCTCACTTTGTAAGGTAACGGTTTACGCCGGAGTTGTTTTCAACTCATCTCTGAGGTAGATTCAAAAGTTTGATATCCCGGTTCACACCACCCACCAGGTCTCTGTAATATCAAGGTCTTTTTACTATTTCTCTTCATCGATGTATGCAATTTTTCTCTATTATAAACATCTCTTTATTAATTGTCAACAGATTCAAATTATTTATACCTAAAGATTTTCTTCTTCGTCTTTTTCATCTTTAAATTTATATTCCAAGTCAAGGACAATTTCTCCGTCTTCTTCCTCGTCTTCACTTTTAGGAACTACGGCGATTGAGGAAACAAGATGGCCTTCGTTGAGTTTAATGATGCAAACTCCTTGGGTATCGCGACCGATAGTGAGGATTTGATCGAGTGGCGTTCTGATAATCATTCCTTTATCGGTTATTACCATCAAATCTTCATCCCCTCTTACAGTCTCGAGCGCAACCATCTTCCCGTTCTTTTCGGTCATATTTAAGGCTTTAACGCCTTTACCGCCGCGCACTTGGACCCGGAATGCATCGACATTGGTTCTCTTACCATATCCTTTTTCGGTAACGATGACAATTTCATCGCCGTCAGTATTGATAATTGCCATACCAACAACCATCTCATCGGAATCGACTTTAATACCGCGAACCCCGGCAGCAATTCTTCCCATCGGGCGAATGTCGTTTTCGCTGAAACGAATTCCTTTGCCGTTTGAAGTTCCAAGAATGATATCTTTTTCACCATCCGTTAGACCAACTTCAAAGAGTTCGTCGTCTTCCCTTAAGATAATCGCTTTAATTCCGTTAGTTCTAATATTATGGAAAGCCGATACTTCGGTTCTTTTTATTAAACCGCGTCTGGTTGCAAAAACCAGATAACCGCCTTCCGCATCTTCTTTGTTTATGTTTAAGACGGCCGCCAATTGTTCGTTTTCTTCAAAACTTAAAAAATTGACAACCGGAAGTCCTCTTGCGGTTCGGCTGTAAGAAGGAATCTGATAAGCTTTCAAGCGGTAAACTTTTCCGAAGTTACTGAAGAAGAGGATGGTATCATGGCTTGAAGTGTAGAGAATCTTTTCAACAAAATCATCCTCAAGCATCTTTGTTCCGGTGACGCCTTTACCGCCGCGGTTCTGGGGACGATAAGTATCAACCGTCATTCTTTTTACATAACCACGATTGGTGATTGTGATAATCACGTCTTCAACGGGAATTAAGTCTTCGTCTTCAATCAGAATATCATCGCTTAAATTGATTTCGGTTTTGCGGTCGTCTCCGAAACGTTCACGAATATCGGTGAGTTCCGCAATAATGATATCAAGTTTGCGCTGATGGTTATTTAAGATTTCTTGACAGTTGGTGATAAATTGACGCAATTCCAATAATTCTGATTTAACCTTGTCGACTTCAAGAGCAGTCAGACGTTGTAATCTCATATCGAGAATCGCTTTAGCTTGAGTTTCCGTCAAAGCATATGTTGAAACTAAATTTTGCGTAGCTTCTTCCGTATTGGCTGCTTTTTTAATCAATTGAATAACCGCGTCGATATTAGCAAGCGCGATTTGTAAGCCTTCAAGGATGTGAGCCCGTGCTTCTGCTTTTTCTAAATCATACTGCGTTCTTCTTGTTACAATTTCAACCTGATGTTGCAGGTAATATTCTAATACTTCTTTTAAAGTTAAAACCTTAGGTTGACCATTTACAAGAACCAACATATTGATTCCGAAAGTAGATTGTAGTTGTGTGTGTTTATAAAGATTATTTAAAATGACATTAGGATTAACATCTCGGCGCAATTCGATTACGATTCTCATCCCTTCGCGATTCGATTCATCTTGCAAACCAGTAATCCCGTCAATGGTTTTATTTTTTACCGTATTGGCGATTCTATCGATTAAACGCGACTTATTAACCTGATAAGGAATCTCGGTGACGATGATTGCTTGTTTACCGCCTTCAAGTTCTTGAATTTCGGTTTTAGCTCGAACAGATATCGCTCCGTTTCCAGTTAAATAAGCTTTTCGGAGTTCGCTGATATTCATAATTGTTCCGCCGGTCGGAAAATCTGGTCCTTTTACATAATTCATCAAACCTTCAATCGATATATCGGGTTTTTTGATTAAGGCAAGCAGGCCGTCGATTACTTCAGTTAAATTGTGCGGGGGAATGTTTGTTGCCATACCAACCGCAATCCCGGTAGCTCCGTTCACCAAAAGGTTCGGAAATTTACAAGGAAGAACGCTCGGTTCTCTTTCAGAACCATCATAGTTATCTTGGAAAGCAACGGTGTTTTTGTTTAAGTCACGGAGCATCTCCATTGCGATTTTACTCATTCTTGCTTCGGTATAACGCATTGCTGCGGCTCCGTCGCCGTCAATTGAGCCAAAGTTTCCGTGACCGTCAACCAAAGGATAACGATAACTGAAGTCTTGTGCCATCCTAACCATCGAATCATAAATTGCCGAGTCCCCGTGCGGATGATATTTACCCATTACTTCCCCGACGATCCGGGCCGATTTTTTAAAAGGTTTATCGGAATACATACCTAAATCATTCATTGCATAAAGGATGCGGCGATGAACGGGTTTCATTCCGTCGCGGACATCAGGTATAGCCCGCGAAACAATAACGCTCATTGCATAGCTTAGGAAGGAAGTCTTCATCTCTTTGGTAAGATTGACTTCTTTTATGTTCGTCGGTTGTCCGTTTTCGTCTAATTCTTCTTCAGCAGAAGCAACCTGATTATCGTTTTTGTGTTTTATTTCTTCAGCTGATTCTTCATTCTTAAGAATGTTTTCTTTTTCCTTTTCCAAAGTTTCCCTCCTTAAATGTCAAGGTTCTCGACATAGATTGCATTCTCTTCAATAAATTCACGTCTCGGTTCGACATCATCGCCCATGAGCATACTGAATACGGCATCCGCTTCAATGGCATCATCAAGATTGACTTGCAATAATGTTCTTCTTTCCGGATCCATCGTCGTCTCCCAGAGCTGTTCGGGGTTCATCTCTCCTAACCCCTTATATCTTTGAAGCGTCGGTTTTGCTGATTTTGGATAACTATCCAAAATCTTTTGTAGCTCTTCGTCGCTATAAGCATACTCAACCCGTCTGTTTAAAGCAATCTTATAAAGCGGTGGTTGGGCAATATAAATATAGCCTTTTTCTAATAACGGGCGCATAAACCTATAAAAGAAAGTTAAAAGTAAGGTTCTGATATGAGCACCGTCGACGTCGGCGTCGGTCATAATAACGATTTTATGGTATCTTGCGGCCTCGATATTGAAATCATCTCCGATTCCGGTTCCGAAAGCCTGAATCATCGAAATAATTTCTTTATTACTTAAGACTTTATCAATTCTTGCCTTTTCTACATTAAGTACTTTTCCACGTAAAGGCAAGATTGCTTGAAATTCACTGTCTCGTCCTTGTTTGGCGCTTCCACCGGCTGAATCACCCTCAACAATGTAAATTTCGCTTTTGCTGGGGTCTTTGCTTCTACAATCCGCTAATTTCGAAGCAAAGCCGATAGTTTCGAGCGGGCTTTTTCTTCTTGTTGCTTCCCGGGCTTTCTTGGCCGCAATCCGAGCTCGTGAGGCCATAATCGCTTTATCAACAATAGCGCGGGCTTGTGTCGGATTTTCGTTTAAGAAGACTTCCAGCCCTTCGCTTAAAATCTGGGAAGTTATTTTTCTGACTTCGGTATTTCCGAATTTAGATTTTGTCTGACCTTCGAATTGCGGATTGGGGTGACGGACGCTGATAATGGCGGTTAACCCTTCCCTGACGTCCTCACCACTAAATGATTCATCCTTCCGGAAGAGGTTGTTTGTTCTTGCGTAGTTGTTGAAAACACGAGTCAAACTGTTCCGAAAACCTTCTTCGTGGGTTCCGCCTTCCGAAGTGTAAATATTATTAATAAAGGAAAAGATATTACTGCTATAATCTTCCGTATATTGCATCGCAATTTCGACTTCAATATTTTCAGCTTCACCGCTGACATAAACGGTGCTGCTATGAATCGGTTTCTTGCTTTTGTTTAAGTAGGCGACATATTCCTTGATTCCACCTTCATAGCAAAAAGTTAAAGATTTAATCTTCTCGGGATTTCTTAAATCGGAGAAAGTGATTTTCAAAGCACGATTGAGAAAGGCACACTGTTGGAGATGGACGCGCAATACTTCTGCATCAAAGGTAATAGTTTCTGAAAAAATCAAAGGATCGGGTTTAAAAGTAATTTTTGTTCCGGTTTCTTCCGTAACTCCGACCACTTGCAGTTTATCCTGGCTTTTTCCGCGTCTGTACTCCTGACGGTAGATATTCCCGTTTTTCTTGATTTCTACAATCAAAAATTCACTTAAGGCATTAACGACACTGGCGCCGACGCCGTGAAGTCCCCCTGAAACTTTATAGGATTTTCCGTCAAATTTACCGCCGGCATGGAGGATTGTAAAAACGGCTTCGACGGCAGACTCGCCGGTTTTGGAAATTATGTCAACCGGAATTCCACGCCCGTTGTCGGTTACCTGAACGACATTGTCCGGATGCACTTGTACATCAATATGAGTACAATAGCCTGCGAGCGCTTCATCAATCGAGTTGTCTACTATCTCCCAGACCAAATGATGCAAACCTCTCGGCCCCGTAGAACCGATATACATCCCCGGTCGTTTCCGAACCGCTTCCAATCCTTCTAATATTTGTATATTCGAAGCATCATAATTAGTTCTTTGTTGTTCATGCATTTTTGTATTCCTCTCTTCTGACTGTAATTATTTTGTTGTCTTTGAGTATTTCCTCAGATAAATTGCTGATTGAGGTTGTGGTGATAAAGATTTGGTATTCGGAATTCAAGAGTTTCAGAATTTGATTTTGTCTTTCCGAATCCAGTTCGCTGAAAACATCGTCTAATATAATAATAATATCCTCTGTTTTCTTGTTTAAGTAATCAGCCAAGGCTAATTTCAAAGAAAGCGCCGTCGTTCTTTGTTGCCCTTGCGAAGCAAAAGCTGCGGCTTTAAAACCATTAATCAGGAATTCAAAATCATCACGGTGGGGACCCGATGTCGTTGTTTTCGAATTCAAATCCTTTTTAATATCAAAAAAAGAGTCCCGTTCTGTTCCTGTATAATTGCTTGGCATATATAATAAGGAAACCTTTTCTTTTCCACCGCTAATCGCAAGTGATTTTTCTTCGATTAAAGGATTAAGTTCCCTAATAAAGTGTTCTCTTTCCTTTATAAGAGTTTCAGCTTGCGGAATCATTTGACCTGTCAAAACCTCTAAAAGCTTGCGATCGTATTTATGGTTTTCATTTATATTCTTTAAAACTTCGTTCCTTTGCTTCAAAAGCTTTCTATATATAATAAGGCTCTTCATATAAGCTTCACTGACTAAACAAAGATTGCTGTCAAGAAATTTTCTTCTCACCCCAGGGGCACCTTTAACGATTTCTAAATCCTCGGGGCAGAAAAAGACTACATGAAGAAAACCAAGGTATTCGCTTAATTGGCGAAAAGGCTTTTGGTTTGCTAAGATTCTCTTTCCTTGCGCGGAAAGCGAAAATACAACTTCCTGGAGCTTCCCCTCTTTTTCAAAATTTCCTTTTATAACCGCGAAATCCTGGTCATAGCTGATCATCTCGGCATCAATTCCAGCTTTATGAGATTTTAAAAAACCCAGACAATGAACAGCTTCAACAACAGTTGTTTTTCCGGCAGCATTCGGACCGACCAAAATATTCAAGTGCGGCGAAAATTCTAAAACAACCTCCTGATAACAACGAAAATTTATAAGTTTTAAAGTTTTCAAATATATCATGCTTTTTTTCCAATTTTATATTGTTTGTTTTCAACATTAACCACATAGCCGGGATAAAGCTTTCTTCCGCGTCGACTTTCAATTTCGCCATTTACCTTGACTCTTCCTTCCGAAAGAAACAACTTGGCCATAGCGCCGCTTGATATTTCGTTGATATACTTTAAAAATTGTCCTAAAGTTATATATTCAGTATGAATTATCACTGTTTTCATCTTAACCTCGAAAAATCCAGTTATATTAGGAGAAAATCAGCAGTTTTTACATATTTTTCCCTCGTTACGAATTATATTTATTATATCATAAAAGCGACGATTTTTCCAGCATTTTCTTGTTCTTTTTTGCTCTTTTAAAAAGTGAAACTATTTTCTGATTTTCCGCTGTAAATTTCTTCTCTGTTTGTATTTAAGGGACAATCTTATGAAAAATTATTAATTAATGTTTTTCCTTAAAAATACAGCAAATTTTCACTTAAGGTTTTTTCTTTGCGAATTGATTCGCTTTTCTTCGACATTTTTTGGGATAAAGGCTGTGGAAAACTCCTGAGAAATCAACAAGTTATCAACAATAGGGTGTGGAAAACTTTTTGAAAGGTTCTTGAGGTTTGTTGATTTCTAATAAGGGTTTTAAAAAATCCTAAAAATGTAAAGAGTTAATAAACGAAAAATCCCTAAAGCCTTTATTAAAAAGTGAAGTGTTTTTATAATAGTTCCTTTTACTTGTTTAAGTAAATACATAAATACTTATTTAATGCTTATAAAAACAACATTGCTTCGTTTATATATACTATATTAAATGCGTATTTATGTTTTTATGTATTTCTGTATAAATTAAAAATTATTCTATTCTTCTAATAGAGCAAGAGAGAAACTCTTTAACACATACTGATTTCTTTCTTCCTGAAGCATTTATAAAGGTCACCATAATGTTTAGATATAAAAGTATTTAAATACACATTTATGTGTTTGTGTATATATGTATAAAATAAAACTTATTTAATTCTTTTAATAAAAACAGATCGTAAGAAACTATTTATCCAGAATATAATCAATAAATGCTTCTTTACTTATTTATGTATGAGGTGAAAAGCTAGGGTATTATCATAAACATAATTATTGGCTTAAATTGTAATGGATGAAATTTGGATAATTTCAAGAAATAGTTCTTGATTAATTATTTTGCTGCTTATATATAGATAATTAACAATTTATACATATATGTGTTTTTACTTATATACATAAATAGGTAAAATCGTTCCTTTCAGAAGCGGTTGAAAACGGCAGCTTAAAAAACTCGGGATTATAAGTGGTTTAGAAAAAGAACGCCAATACTTTATTAAGAAAAGAAAAAACTAGGAACAAAAAATTAGAAGCAACAATTAAAATACTCTTTGAAAACACTTTTTTTGTATATACAGTTTTACTTATTTGTGTATTTACGTAAATAAATAAAGTACAACTTTAAGACAAAAAATCTATAATATTTATTACCGGACCTAATTTTAGGCCTAAAAAAAAAGCATCTTAAACAAAACATTTTTCTCTTCCTAATTTTTCAGAAAAACACCAACATAACAAACTCCTAAAAAAAATACATATTTATGTAAATATGTATTGAAAGCAAGAAAGAAAAATAGTATAATATAATCAAGGTCGGATCCGATAATAAATTCCAGAAAAATCTCGGTGAAGAAGCGAAGAAATTATGAAATTTATTTTATATGTATTTAGGTATTTCTTCATTTCTTTATTTACGGTTTTATGTATCCCTGTATTTACATAAAAATATTGCTTGAAGATTTTCTGTCTTTTTGAAACCAAAAAAAGATAAAATGAATAAAACTTCAAAAACAGGGAAAAATAATCATTTTCATTTTGTTTTCATCGGCCTTGAAATTTCGTTTTGTTTGTTTTTTACCCTAGGGGGAAAGTAAGTTTCCCTAAAAAATGCTGAAATTGATTTCGTCGCAAATTTCCATTGATTTCAAAGGGGCTTTTAGACAAGTTTTTGGGCCCTGAAGAAAAAAAGTATTGATTTCTGAATATTTTATGAAAAAGCATAATTCATCGGTTTTCGCCAAATTTTATTTTTGCTTGATTAGTGTGGAAAATGATCGAATTTTAGCGTGAACTAAACAAAATGTTTTTTATGTATATACATATGTATGTAGGTATGTTTTTGCTTAAATACTTATATATGTATTTGTGTATAAATATATTTTCACAAGGAGGAGTAGCATGAATAAATCATTGCCTTTCAAGAAACGAGAAAACCCACTTGCTAACACAGGTACTAATGCAAATGCGGATAGTGGCATTCGCGAAAAGTACACCGCAACAATGGACAGAGCCCTGAGGAAGAAAGTAAAGATTGCAGCAGTTGAAAAAGGGATTATGTTCTCACAATATATTGAAGAAGCAGTAATCGAAAAACTTGAAAGAGAGGGGTATTGAAATGGCTGTCATTTCAACGTTTTGTAAAAAGGGGGGCGTCGGAAAGACGACATTTATCGCGTTTTTAGGTCATCATTATGCTAAATTAGGAAAAAAGGTCTTAATAGTAAGTGCCGACGATCAGAACAGTATCTTTAAATGCTTTGGTGTAGAAGGTAAGATATTTGAAAAAAATGATGATTATTTGGAATTCTTACTGGCTGGCCATGCGGAACTCGGCGATATTTTAATTGAAGCCAGAGAAAACCTTTATTTGATTAAAACCTTAAACACGGACAAGCTTTCGATGAAATTAACCTTAGAACGCAATCAAGAAAAGGCAATTAAGAAGATGATTGAAGAGTATTCGTCTTATTTTGATCATATTTTGGTTGATTTTCCGCCTTCCAGTAGCCGTTTATCGGAGGTTCTCTTAGATTTAAGCGATGAAATCTTAATCGTTGTCGGTCTTGACAGCTTGGGATTGGGCGGTTTTGTAAACACTATCCAATATTTCATTGACAATGATCTCAATTTAAACAATATTAAGTACATCGTTCCCAACGGGTACAGCAAAAATCGCCGGGCTCCTAAAATATCTTTAGACATTTTGGCAGAACAAGCAAAGGAATTTACTCCGAAAGCTTTTGTTCTCCCGGCTTTGCAAGAAAAATCAATCATCAAAAATCTTCAAAGTGAAGGTGTTAGTCCTTTTGATGATGCGAAAATGACAAGTTATTATGATCAAAATCAAAAAGAGATTTTAGCCGATGATTTAAACGAGTTGTTTAAACATATCGATATCGCATAAAAAAAAGAGGTTTTCCCTCTTTTTTTATTTTCTATGATACCCTTACAGGTAAAATTAGTTGTGTTAGATTGACATCATAATCGCCGGTGATGATAAAAGGTTTGATTTCACCGGTAAAATGTAGGTTAATTTCTGTCGAATCAAATGATTTCAAGGCCTCAAGCAAGTATTTCGAACTGAATGCGATTTGAAAATCAAGCGCTTTGCTGCATTCTAAAGGTGTGAGTTCTTCTTTGACAGTTCCAATTTCATTGCTGGTTGAGTCAATTTCTACGGTTTTGTCATTGTGGATCGTTAATTTTATGATGTTCGAAGAATCATATGTAGTAAAGAGCGATGCCCTTTCGATAGCAGAAATAAGTTCATTTTTGTTGAACTTAACGCTTGTAAGAAAGTCTGTCGGAATCAAATTACTGGTATTCGGAAAGGTTCCGTCGATTAAACGGGTTTGAAAGAGCAGATTTTTATATTTAAAAAGAACTTTCGTTGGCGAGAAGTGCATTTCAACAATACTATCTACATCATCAAAAATCTTGTTCAGTTCATCCAAACTTTTACTCGGAATGACAACATTTATCGAATATTCGTTTTCGAAGAACATAAATTTCTTCGCTAAACGGAAACTATCAGTTGCGACAACTTCGAGTTTGCGGCCGTCAGTACTGAAAGACACACCGGTTAAGATAACTCTGGATTCTGAAAGCGAGGTTGCAAAGGTGGTTTTGCGGATGATTTGGCGGAGATTTCCGACATCTAATTTCATTACGTTATCAGAATCGCTAAATGAGATAAAGGGATAATTATCCTTATCTAGAGCATTCAGCGAAAAATTACTGCGATCTGCTAATATTTTGACTATATTTTCTTCAAATACTGAAAAATCAATATCTTTCGAATCCGTTTTACGGACAATCTCGATGAAATACTTCCCCGGAACAACGATTATTCCTTCTTCTTCGATTTGTAATAATCTTTTATCCTTAATCAAAGATTGAATCGAAATTTCGTTGTTAGAGGCGGTTAGAAACAAACAATTATTCCGAGCTTCAATTTTGATACCGGTTAAAATCGGCATCGGTGCTTTTGTAGAAAGAGCTCGGCTCACGTTCATCAGATTCAGTAAAAGCAAATCTCTATTGATTGTAAACTTCATGTTTTGTCTCCT
>DUTX01000130.1 GCA_012841865.1 Acholeplasmataceae bacterium
ATTCAACTCCGTCTCTTCATTTATTTCCACATATTCAATGTTTGCAATCTGGGCAAAATCGCGGAGATGCTTCTCATTAATCTGCGTTGAAAGAACCGTATGATGGGCGCCGCCCGCATAAATCCAAGCGGTTGCAGAAACGGTTAAAGAGGGTTCGGGTTTCCACAAAACCTGAGCCACAGGTAGTTTCGGCATCTTTCTTTCTTCGATAATCTTTATTTTATTAACAATTAAACGGAAACGTTCGCCTAAGTCAATTAAGGTTGCAACCACGGCTTTGCTTGGTTTCGCATTAAAAATCATTCTTGCGGGAGGATTTTTACCGCCGATTCCTAAGGGTTGAACATCAATTTTTGGTTTATCGCCAGCAATACTCGGACAAATCTCCAACATATGGGCACCGAGAATGAATTGATCATTTTCCGGCAAATGGTAAGTATAGTCTTCCATAAAACTGGTTCCGCCCGCAAGACCTAGGCTCATATATTTTAAAACAGCAGTTAAAGCCGCAGTTTTCCAGTCACCTTCGGCTCCGAAACCATAACCTTTTGCCATCAGTCTTTGAATGCTGAGCCCGGGAAGTTGAGCTAAACCATATAGATTTTCAAAAGTTGTGGTGATTGCCCGAGCCCCTTTATCTTGAAGCATTTTTTCGATTGCGATTTCAAATTTGGCTTGTTCCTTGACGGCCTTGATATCATCGGTAATAAAATCATATTCCTGCTGATAGAGATTTAATAAATCCTCAATTTCTTGGTTATCTACCTTATTGATATAATCAATCAAGTCACCGACACCATAGCCGTTTACGGACCAACCAAATTTTATCTGAGCCGCAACCTTATCGCCTTCGGTAACGGCAACATCACGCATATTATCACCAATTCGGACAACTTTTAACTCCCGAGAAAATTTATAAGCGGAAGATGCCCGCATCCAAGTAAATATTTCTTTTAATACCGTTTCATCCTGATAATAGCCGGCAACAACTTTTCTGTTAATCCGCATCTTCGTCATAATATGTCCGAATTCTCTGTCACCGTGTGCGGATTGGTTTAGATTCATAAAATCCATATCGATGGATTCAAAAGGGATTTCTAAATTAGCTTGCGTATGGAGATGTAAAAGCGGTTTTTCTAAATTTGTTAACCCTTCAATCCACATTTTTGCGGGTGAAAATGTATGCATCCAAACTATTATACCTGCGCAAGTTTCATCATTGTTTGCTGCTTTAAGAAGTTTATTAATTTCCTCTGCGGTTGTTACGGTATCTTTATAAATTACCTGGCAAGGGTTTTCTGGATGGTTGTTTATGTACTGGGAAATCAGGCGGCTGTTTTCTTCAACAAGTCTCAATGTTTCCTGGCCGTATAGATGTTGGCTTCCGGTAACAAAGTAAAAGGTATTTCTCTTCATTTTAAACTCCTTTCAAGCTTTCTTTAATTGCCTTGAGACGTTTCATAACATGTTCGGTCCGTCCGAAATAGTCATGCAATTTTTTATATTCCGCAAACAGCTTGTCATAAACTTTCACATTTTCCTGGATCGGTTTATAGGATTCAGATTTTAATTTTGCCATTGCTTTTGCTGCAGAAAAGATATCACCATAACCGCCTCTTTCTTTACCTGCTGCTAGCGCGCCAAACATCGCCGCTCCTAAAGCCGGTGCTTGGGGACTCCCGGAAAGTTTGATTTCCATATTCATGACATCCGCATAAATCTGCATCATTAGAGGATTCTTCTCAACAATTCCGCCCGCAGCATAAAGTTCTTTGATCGGAACTCCGTTCTCAATAAATGTTTCTACTATCATCCGCGCTCCGTAAGCGGTCGCTTCCAACAAAGCCCGATAGATTTCTTCGGGTTTTGTCGTTAAGGTTTGACCTAAAAGTAATCCCGTTAAATCTACATCAACCAAGACGGAACGATTTCCGTTCCACCAATCAAGCGCCAGCAAACCGCTTTCGCCGGGCTTTAGTAAAGCAGCCTTTTTGGTTAAATAATCTTGAATTTTTTGACCTTGAGCTATTGCTTCTAGATAATACTCTTTCGGAACGCAATTCTTTTCAAACCAAGCAAAATGATCGCCGACACAAGATTGCCCGGCTTCATAACCGAAAAATCCCGGTATCACACCGTCTTCTACAACCCCGCACATGCCGGGGACGATTCTTTCTTCTTCACCAAGAAGAATATCGCAAGTCGAAGTACCGATAATCATTAACATCTTTCCTGGTTCAGTAATACCTAAAGCGGGAGGGGTTACATGGGCATCGACATTTCCGACAGCAACCGCAGTTCCGACTTTTAAACCGGTAAGTTTGGCGACCGCTTCGGTAATTTCACCGGCTTTACTTCCGATCGGAAGAATATTGGTTCCGATTTTTTCTTCTATAAAATTCTCTAAAAGTGGATGCAAAGCCTTAAAGAAATCTTTGGAGGGAAAACCTTCCCGTTTACTCCACATTAATTTATATCCGGCCGTACAAGAATTTCTGGTTTCACGGCCCGTTAACATCATAACTACCCAGTCGGTCGCTTCAATAAAACGATCCATTTCTTGGTAAACTTCCGGAGACTCTTCTACAATCTCCATTACTTTCGGAACCATCCATTCCGAAGAAATTTTGCCGCCATAACGTTTTAAAAAGGCTTCGCCTCGCATTTCCGCAATCTCATTCAAGCGATTGGCTTGCTCTTGAGCGGCATGATGTTTCCAAAGTTTTACATAAGCGTGGGGGTTTTTTTTGAACTCATCTTTAAAACATAGCGGTGTACCGTCCTGATAAATCGGGAGCACCGTACAGGATGTAAAATCAATCCCGATTCCAATAACATCTTCAGGAGAAACATTGGCTTGTTTTAAAACAGCAGGAATAGTTTCCCTTAAAACATCCAAATAATCCTGAGGATGTTGCAAAGCATAATCGATAGGTAAACTTTGTTCGTCGGGAAGAAATTCTTCCATCACTCCGTGTGGGTATTTTTTAACAGCAACTGCCAGTTCTTCCCCTGTTTCTACATTTACCAGCAAAGCTCTTCCGGACAAAGTTCCGAAGTCAATACCGATACTATATTTTGCCATATCTCACCTCATATATGACGGTTGCCCCAAATTGAGACACCTTTGGAATTGATTGCGGAAAAACTTAAGACGCCCTTGTTGCGTTCATAATTCCATTGGGGCGTGATTTTGCCGACATAAATTTCATTGTTTAGTTCGATTTCAATCGTATTTGGTGTGCTAAAACGCCACTTGCCGATTAAATCACCTTCAAATTTATACCAACCCTCTTCGGCTGCTTCTTTTGTAAATTCAACTGTCACTGCCGGAGTGAGGATTGAAATCATGTTATTTTCTAAAGCTGAGTTTGATACTTCCTTATAAAGAACTGTTAGTTTATAACGGCCGCTGACATCGGCATTAGATAAATCTTCATCGGCTCCGCCTACATAGCGGTTTACACTGACAACCGGCCAACCGTTAATGAAATCCATTTTTCTCACCCCGAGAAAGAACCTGTCTTTATCCATAAATGTTCCCCGATAATGGGAGAAGAAATACCATTCATCTCCGTCTTTTAAAACGGAACAATGCCCGATTCCTGCCCAACCGCGGTCAAGACCGTCATCTCTTGAATCACGGGGAAACTTATGAGCTCCGGTTAAACGGTTTCCGAAACTCCGAAAATTAGACGAGTTTGAAGAAGCGAGGGCTTTTTTTCCTTCCGCATCCACATATTCACCGTCAATCTCGGTGCTCCGATATACTCTTACATCATAGTCAAAAGTCAGGTTCGTACCGCTTGTTACAAAAAGATAATAGAACTTTCCTTCCTTTATCAGATATGGAGCTTCCGAAGAATAGATATTAAGAATTCTTTTTCCAAAAGCTGGATCAGCACTTGAACTTGGAACCAGTTTCTTCTTTATAGTCGTCTCCCCAGGAACGGAAGTATTAACTTTTACTTCCTTTTCAACCAGGGTTTGCTTGATTAAAGGTTCGCCGGTTTTCGGATTTAGTTCGATTAAATATATACCCGCACTCCAAGAGCCATAAGCCAGATACATCCTTTCTTCTCCGTCAACTTCTTCGATGAATAACGCCGGATCAATTGCATTCGGCGTTCCTCCGACTTCTTGATGGGTTCTTAATATTTCATGGGCATGCCGATAAGGGCCTTCAATTTGATCCGCCTTTGCCATTCCGAGATAAGATGTTCTTTGACCGAAAGAAGAATTGCAATAAAAGAGCCAATATTCATACCCTCCCTCTTCCTTCGGTCTTTTAATGATGTCGGGAGCCCAGAAAAAATCAACGCGTTCGCCGTTGCGATTATATTCTACATAATCAATCGCTTCGCTTACGGAAGCAAGATCCAAGGCCGTTCCGACAAATTCCCAGTTGACAAGATCTTTGGATTTGCGGATATGAAGGCCTTTATGGGTTGTCATTCCGAATTGTGCATCGGTGGAAAAGACATAATAGTATTCCCCTTCTTTGATAACCGCCGGATCATGAACATTACCTGCTCCCCAATAAGCAGGAGTGTTCCCAGCAAGATGATAGAAGGCATATTGGTCTTTTTTCATCGGCCCATCCTCCTCAGCAAAAGGAGGATCGGGATATTTGATATTTGCTTCTAAATTTGGTTCCTCGGTACACCCGCTGAAACAAAGTCCAAAAAGCAAAAGGATGAATATCATTAGTTTTTTCATACACTCTCCTTTTAAAGGAAATCCAATCTTAGAATTAGCTTTGATACTTACAACGAATTACATGATATGATCTTGGTTCAAGCGTTGTTTTTAATGTAGCTTCATTAATTTCTACCGGTGCTCCCGGTTTTAGAGTAATTCGGTTCGGGTTTTCAAAACTGTTTTTAGCTTCTAGATCTTCATTATTCATTGTTTTATGTTCGATTAATTCAAGTTTTCCGAAGCTGCGCAACTCAAGTTGTAAATCAACGCTTTCGGACCCGTAATTAACTAAGAAAGCAGAAATCTCTTCTTTTTCTTCATTATAAACTATCGAATCCGACACCCAATTCACCTCGCCGAATTTGGAGCTGAAAGTCGGTGTTTCGGTAATTGTTCTTAAGGCGTAACCTCTGCCGTGATTCGACGCTTCCGCAAAAGGAAAGAATGTCGATTGTCTGATAACCCTTCCGCCTTTTTCAGTAAAGATTGGAGCAATAACATTTACTAACTGAGCCAAGCAAGCAATCTCCACCCGATCGCAATTATTGATTAAAGTATTAAGCATCCCGCTAAAAACTAGCGCATCCTTTAGAGAATAGATATCTTCTAAAATATGGGGAGCCTTGACCCAACCTGCAGGAGTTTGTTTGTTTTGATACCAAACATTCCACTCATCAAAAGAAATCTTCATAATTTTCCGGCTGCGCTTCTTCGCTTTCACATAATCACAAGTAGCTTTGATTGTTTGAATGAAATCATCCATATCCTTATAAGAAGCAAAGAAATCATTCAAATCCTCTTCTTGCCAGTAATAACGATGCATGGAAATATAATCAACATGGTCATAGAGGTGTTCAAGAACAATTCTGTCCCACTCAGGGTAAGTCGGCATTTCCGCTCCCGAGCTTCCACAAGCAATCAGTTTAATATCTGGATCAATCCATCGCATAATCTTTGCTGTTTCTAAAGCTTTTTTGCCGTAGTCTTCCGCATCCAAATGACAGATTTGCCAGGGGCCGTCCATTTCATTACCCAAACACCAATACTTTACGCCATAAGGTTTTAGGTTGCCGTTTTTTTTGCGCAAATCACTGTAGTAAGTTTTGCCGGGAAAATTACAATATTCAATCATATTGCCAGCTTCCTTTGGAGAACCTGTTCCAAGATTTACACCAAGCATCGGTTCGATAGCTGCAGTTCTGCACCAAGCCATAAATTCATCGGTTCCAAATTGATTGTCTTCAATTGTCTGCCAAGCAAGATCCAAGCGGGTCGGACGTTTTTCTCGCGGTCCAATTCCGTCCTTCCAGTTATATCCGGAAAGAAAGTTTCCGCCCGGATAGCGAACAATCGAAACCTTTAATTCTTTTATTAACTCAATAACATCTTTCCGGAAGCCTTTTTTGTCCGCTTCGGGATGACCCGGTTCATAGATTCCGGTATAAACCGCTCTTCCAAGGTGCTCAATGAATGACCCGAATAAGAGGTCATTTACCTTTCCGATTTTCATATTCTTGTCTGCAAATATTCTTGTCTTCATACCTAATCCTTTTTCCTTTTTTTATTCTTTCATTCCTGATAAAATTACTGAGTCAATGATTCGTTTTTGGAAAATTGCATAAACAACCAAAACCGGAATCATAGAAAGGATTGATGCTGCCATATTAAGATGTGTTTCTGTTCTTGTATCCGTAAAACTGACCAAACTTGCAATTACGACCGGCAAGGTCGGAGTTTTCGAGGAAAACATATACGGTGCCAGATAATCATTCCAGATTCCCATGAACCACATAATCATCTGGGCAGCAAGTGCCGGTCCCATTAAGGGTAAAATAATTGTGAGAAAAATCTGAAAATGGTTGGCGCCGTCAATTTTTGCGCTCTCAATCAAAGCATCAGGAATATTTTGTAAATATTGTCTCAAAAAGAAAATCATCATAATATTTCCAAATAGTTTTGGAATAATCAAAGGAAGCAATGTTCCAATCCAGTTTAGCCTTGTAAAAATGTAGTATTGAGGGATCATAATAACCGGAAACGGAATCATAGTTACTCCGAGCATCAGTAAAAACAAACTGTTTTTATATTTAAACTTGATCTTTGCAAAGGCATAAGCTGCCATTCCCGAAACAAATGTTCCGATAACAATTGACGGAATCGCAACAATCAAACTGTTTTTAAAACCTTCCAGAAGTGGAATGGTCTTAAATACCTTTACAAAATTACTGAAATATAATTGATCAAAGAGTTTGCCGCTATAAATATGGAACTGGTCTATTTTCAGAGCCGTTGAAAGCATCCAAACAAAGGGAGCAATCATAGCAAAGCTACCAAGTGTTAGGACGATATACGAAAAGATATCGACCGCAAGCTTTCTTTGCTTTTTCAGAAGATATTTTTTTGGTTTCTTATTTATTGATTCCGTCATTGTTTTTCCCTCCTGCTATTATAAGCAAACTGGATGGTTGTCACTACAAAAACAAAGAATGCAAGAAGCCAAGCGACTACTGAAGCTTCGCTGACTCGGTGTGCTCCAAAACGGTCAAAAAGATACATTACCAAAGTCCTGGTCGCATTTCCCGGACCCCCGTCTAAGAGCAAATCGGGTTCGATATATAATTGCATGCCGTTGATGATTCCGGTAACGACCATAAAGAAAGTTGTCGGTCGAAGCAGCGGCATTGTTATTTTCCAAAAAACCTGCCATTCATTTGCTCCGTCGATTCTTGCTGCTTCTTTATAAGATTCGGATACACCCTGAAGACCGGCGATATAAAAGAGAATAGAAATGCCGAGTCCTTTCCAAACACACATTCCGATTAAGCCGATCCGGGCATAGGTCGGTTCTCCTAACCAATTAATTGCTTTTACTTTAAATACCGCCAAAATGTCGTTCAATGGTCCTTGTACTGCAAGCATACCCCGCCAAAGAATGATGATTGCGGTAATAGAACTCACTACAGGGATATAAAAGATTACCCGATATGCATGGGTGCCTTTTAAACCCCTATTTAAAAGCAAAGCAATAAAAATTGAAAGCGCAAGTCCGATCGGAACACCGAGTAAAGTAATTAATGTATTCAAAAAAGATTTCCAAAAGAGATTATCTTTAAGAACCCTTTTATACATTTCAAAATTGACCCATTTCGTATCCAGCAGGGGACGTAAGCCGGACCAGTTCTTAAAAGTCGAAAGAAAAGAATAACCAAGCGGATACAAAACAAAAAAGATGATCCCGATAAAAACCGGCAAGACAAATAAGTATCCGACAAGATTTTCTCGAAATCCTTTATATCTTTTTTTCATATTCCCCTCTCTTTAATATCCAGGGCATCATTATTGATGCCCTGGATTTATTTGTCTTAGATACCTTCCTCCTCATCCTGAAGGGCAATGTCGAGCTGTTCTTGCATTTTTGATTGAATATAAGCACAGTAGTCGGCAGGACTCATCTCTCCAGATTCATCGGCATCTGTTACCTTCCAAACACGGTTAAGTTCATTGATAAAAACATCATACCAAAGCGAATTATAGGCGATGGCGGTCGGATGAAGTTTACCATGTCCGTTTTGAATAACATCTAGAAAGATCTTTTTATTAACCGGAGGAATCCTCTCATCATTGACATATTCTTCTAACTTGGTCTTTGAATTCGGTAACTGAATGGTCTGTGCTTTTGTCATTCGCAGATATGATTCTTCGCTTAAACTCATATATAAAGCGAGTTTAACTGCTTCTTCAGAAAATTTGGAGTAAGCAGAAACCGCATAACCAAGAGTCCCGATATATGTATACCAATTTGAATCTTCACTATTATCTTTCCGCGGAGTCGGCATCAAACCATAGTCTAAGATATCTTTGCTGACAGATTCAAAGGCAGCAACATCCCAAACGCCGACATTAAAGAACGCGACCTGTCCCGCCATCCAACGGTCATAATGAGGTTTGATTCCCATTTGTTCGCGAGTTTGCGAGATGCCTCTGTTATCCATTAAATCAATAAATTCTGTAAACCCTTCGATAAATTCCGGGGTATTAACTGTAACCTTTTTTCCATCTTCGGAAAGCCAATCACCGCCAGCAGCCCAAATCCAAGAATGCATTGCCCAAGTGTCGATTAAAGCAGTTCCGAAGTAATCCACTCCATCTTCAACAAACTTCGTTGCCCGACAGGCATTGGTAAACTCTTCCCAGGTGTAGACAATCTGTTCGCCTGTTCTGGGATCATTTTCCCATGGCAAAGGCATTCCGCCTTCCCGGTCCGCCCAATCTCCCTTCTTGGTTTCGCTTTCCCAGCGGCCGTTACTAACGGCTTTTTCAATAATTATTTTATTGTAAGCAAGCGGATAAGAACTGATGTCTTTCGGAATTGCCCAGATGGCATCGCCTTCTCCGCGTCTTTTCGTTTCTGTATCATATTTATAATAATCTAAAACTCCGTCTAAAAAATCTGTATAATCATGCCCGCCTGCTTCCTTTTCCGCTTCCAAATATGGTTTCAAGTCAAGAATGACTCCATTGTTTGCATAAACACCAATATTGGTCGGATTCGCATAAAAGATATCAGGAGCATTAGGGGTTCCTAAAGCCGCAGATAAAGTTTCCGCATAGCCGTCTGCATTCACAAGCTGAGGATCAACTTCAATTCCTGTTTCTTCGGTAAATTTCTCAATGATCTTTTCATAAATAGCACGTTCATGGGCCTGTCCCCAAATAAAAATCGTTAATTTTTTGTTTCCGCCATTGCATCCAAAAAGATGAAATGATAAAACAAAGAGCAAAAAAATACTAAATATTTTTTTCATATTCCCCCCTTATTTTTTGACTACCGGATAATTTTCGGGGAAATCCCAACTAACCGCGCCGCTGCTGTCTTGATTTGCAGGATTGTTTCGATATGATTCGGGTAAGGCATTATTTTGTTCAAAACTGCCGACGGCATGTAAGAGTTTAATATAATCGGTATCGGGATTGCTGATATTCAAATGTTCGTAGGGAACATACATTTCAAATCCCCACCCTGTATCTGTATCGGAATCATCGTTAACTGTACCGTCAATATAGTATTTATATTCCGCAAACGGAGCAAATGAAGATGCAAGTCCCCCTGCTACCGTTTCATGCCATTGCGGACCATGTAAATCAAAAAGCCATTTATAAGCAGCTAACGGCGTTCCATCTTTATCGAGAACATGAATTCTAAATTCCATCCCGCAATTTTTATAAGCCGGGCCGGGACCGTTCGGAGCCCATAACTCAGGTTCTTCTACATATACGCCAAAATACACTCCATCTTTTCCAAAGAAAGCTTTCGCAATAAAATCGCCAGCAGTCTCCCCGGGGAACAATTCCCCAAAATTTCCTTCATTGGTAATAGTTGCGCTTTTCCAAACTTCTTCATCCATCTTACCGTCGATAGTAATCTCTGGAGCTACCGGAGGCAGATTTGACCCTTTGCGGTCACCGAGCAATACCAAGCGGTTGTAGCTGGAAGGAGAAAGTATATTGGCATCGGCTTTAATATCAACATTATAATCGCGATGTTCAATATAATACATAATTCGATTTTGAGTTTCTATTTCACTAGCGCTAGTCCCCAGTTGTTCCCAAGTAAAATATATTTCCGCACTATAGCCTTCGTCTTCAACAACTATAAGTTCGTACTTCGGCGTTTCCGTTCCAGGCAAAGTAAAAGCTTTATCCGCAACAAGTTCTTCCCAATTGCCGTAATCATCACCGACGCTATAAGTATAACGCCCAGTGATATCAAAGCGGAACAAATGTGTTGATTCGCTGATACCGTCATTCTTATCCGGATCGGCTTTAACATCTACACAAATACCTACATAATCACTTTGCAGCAAACCGCCGCTTTTAGAGATTTCTATCTTTTCATCCTTGACCCTTATTCCAAAATAAATACCGGTTTGATCGGCAGCATAATTTACCGTAACGGCTCCTTTGACTCCGGTTACTTTTTCCGGAATCGAAAAATATGCTTCTTCCGTTACCTCGCCATCAACTGTAATTTCAACCGTTTCCGGAAGCGCTTCTTCTTTCTCGCCATTACAGGCCTGTAAAGTTAAACCAAGCATAAACACAAACAGAATTAAAAGTATCTTATTTATTTTCACTAATTAGCCCCTCCTTAGATTGCTCTTATACAAGGCAAAAACCTTATATAAGAGCTTGTTTTTTTAATCCAAAGTGAAAACTGTCCCACTGACTTCAAGATTTTCAATAATAAAATCATTGTCAATCGAGAAGAAGCAGAATCCGGTTAACTTAGCTCCGGGGTCTCCTTTTAGAGAACTTACGTCTTCGACAGTTGATGTGATTTTAAGTTCATAGTTTTCACCATCCAAACTTGTATAAAGCTTGAAAGTTGCTGTGGAGTCCTCTACAACTCTTGTGAACTTAACGTAAACAGGGCCTTCTTCCAGCGGAATATTTTTTGCTTCCCCTTCATCCATGTACTCACTATCGGAATCGGCATCATTCCAAATACCAATTTGATTACGATTGGTTAAGATTCTGAGCAAATCTCCTGCAAAATTGTCATCTCCGGCCTCTCCTGTCCAGGCGCTCAACAAGAGTTTCCAATCTTCATTCAAAGAAGTATATTTAAACGAAACAGTGAAATCTTGCAAAGGTTCTCCGCCTTCAAAGTTTGTAAAAGGAACGAAGAAAGCACCGAAGTTGGTTGTGCCGCCGGCACGGTCAAAGACAACAAAATCTTTTCCAACAATCATCCATTCATTCAAGACACCTTCATTTTCGCGATAATCCGGTAAAGCCGCCAAGTTTCCAGGATAGATTGCCTGAACGGCAGCAATCATTTCTGCCCGATTGCTTAAACCTGATGCAAGTTCACCGGAGCTATAGGTAATAGTATGAGTCTTTGGACAAACAACAGTTTTTCCGTCTTTATCCTTTACAGCAAGACTGATAGTATATTCTCCCGGTTGATAAGCACGAACATAATAGCCGCCGAGTTCGGGAATTGTAGCAATTTCTGCTTCAAACTCTACATCTTCTGGTGATTCAACCGTAAAAATCACATTCTCTAAAGCAACCGGTTCGCCGTCTTCTGTCACATCAAAATAAAGAGCTACACCGATGCCACCAACACCTGTAGTTGCCGTTCCGTTAAAGGGTTCTGCGCTGAATTCAACATTTGATTCTACTTGAAGCGGTTCCCATTTCGCATACAAAGTAAGATTTCCGGTTACTTTGTCATTTTCAAAATCCCAAGCTGTTTTATACTCAGCATCCTTGAACCAACCCTTGAATTCATAACCGTCTCTTGTCGGTGCGGTAGGCTCCGCCACAAGTCCGTCTTTTTCAACATCAACAGCAGCTACGCTACTGCCACCTTTTGAATCAAAGGTTACTTTAAACTTAACAGGTTCCCATTTCGCATACAAAGTAAGCTCTCCTGTTACTTTGTCTTTTTCAAAATCCCAGGCTGTTTCAAATTCTTCATCCTTAAACCAACCTTTAAATTCAAACCCATCCTTAGTCGGTGCGGTCGGTTTCTTTACTAGCCCGTCTTTTACAACATCGACAGCAGCTACGCTACTGCCACCATTGGAATCGAAGCTTACCTTATAAGTTGTTTCTTTACAACCGATTAAGGTAAACACCAGCAACAAAAAAATAAATAATGAAAGAAACTTTTTCATATTTCCTCTCCTTTTTCTATATTTTTATGCATAAGCATCTTAAGTCGATTTTAAAGCCCAAATACCTGAGGCTTGATTATCCTTTGCTTCCGCAAGCGCACTAATTCCGATCCCCGGGCAATTTAAATGTTCGATCCACTGGGGAACAACAACCCCTTTATAAACTTCATTTTCGAAAGTAAGTGTCAGGCAATAATCAGCAAGCAGTTTCCAAGTACCGATTTTTTTATCCTCATGATAGATAGAGCCGTCCGTTTTAAACTCACAGTTTATTGATTCCGAAAAACTGACAGCGTTTTCATTTGTGTGAAAAATTAGATCATAATTTCCGGAAATATCATCCAAAGTAAACGAACCAAGTTTTTCGCCCGCATAACGATTCGGAGATAAAACCGGCCAACCATCTTCATTAAAGAAAAGTTGTCTGGTCTGTTGATTATGATAACCGCTTACCCTGTTTATACCTTCCCTGTAACGCAGATGATGGACGACAAAATACTCACAACCTTCCCGTATAACGGAATTATGACCCAAAGCCGCAAGTCCTCGCTCCTGTCCCGCAAACTGATGATTTCCCGCAAGCTTCGCTCCTCCTGCTTGAACATCCGCGACATCATTTCCATAAGGGTCAAAATAGGGCCCGTCCGGATTTTTGCTTCGGGCTATACGCATATTGTAGTTATTAGCAAGCGACCCGTGCGAAGTCATCAGATAATAATAATCGGTTGAGGGATTGTAAAAGATGTAGGGGCCTTCGGGACCGTTCTGCATATTTCCTGCCCACAATCTTTTACCAAAGCCCTCCTCTTTAGGAAGCCCGATTTTTGCTCCTTTATTATGCAGTTCAATGATATAAATTCCAGCAAAAAAAGAACCGTAAACCATCCATAGTCTTTCGTCTTTATCAAAAAATACTTCCGGATCAATTGCATTGGGGCCGTTAAGTTCCCCCGAACGCAAGATTTCTACGGAATTTGTATAAGGACCGAGCGGAGAGTCTGCTTCGACTCTGCCAATATAGGAAACTTGGCTACCAAAGGTAGACAAAGAATAATACATATAATACTTGTCGTTTAAAATAACAACCGCAGGAGCCCAAGTACTTCTTGCTTCAGGAACATAATCCAAAGCATTTTTTATTACTGTCCGCCAATCACTGTAAAGATTTAGATGGCCGCCGTCTCGGGAAACTTGCTTCCAAGAGATTAAATCTTTTGATTTTGAAACCGCAAAATGAGATCCAAATGCATAATAATTTCCGTCCAGCGCTTTTAGGACCGACGGATCATGAACTGAAACCTCTCCCCCATAGTTGGGTTTTTCAGGCAGAACAAATGCTTTAATCTCTCTTTCCAAATCACATCCTCCGTTATTTTCCTTATCACATGCAATTAAACAGAACAACAAAACGAATACTAAAAAGAGTATTCCGATTTTTTTCATATTGTAACTCCAAAAATCATCATCCATGATTAATATATTCGAAAAAGGAACTGTATTCTTTAACTATTTTATTAATTAATTAACTTTTTTCTTAACTAAATGATATCAAAATAAAAAACTAATGTCAATAAGTTTTCAGATTTTCATTAATTATATTTTTTTAATATTAAATAACTAATTTTACAGGGTTTTTATTATTTAATTTTTATCTTAAAAG
>DUTX01000013.1 GCA_012841865.1 Acholeplasmataceae bacterium
CCAAGCAAGCCTTAATTTTAAGTTCTTTACTAAATTTGCTTTTTCGTCCCATATTAAAAATACTCCTAAAATAGATAATGAATTACTTTATTTTAATTCACTGTCTACTTTAAGAGTATCATAACATAAACTCTAGCTTTTTTTCTTGGCTGTGCCTCAAAAATCGTCTCAGTAAACATCCCAAATCCAATCCCGGCAAGAAAACCGGTCACAATTCTTCGAAAGTTAGTGCTTTCAATGCTGAAAAAATACTGACAAACACCGTCAATAACGGTTGTAGATATTAATGCAATAATTAAAATTACTTTCTGTTTTCGAGAAAGCCGATAAAAGAATTTACATCTTTTAATAAAATAAGCCGTTAATAATAAGCCAATGATAATAAATAAACAGCGATAACAAAGAAAGAAACGGAAACCAAAAATTTCAAAAGTGGTTTCTTCTCTACCATTGCAAAGAGGAGCTTTTCCAAAATTTTCAAAAAATCTCTTCATAATAGAAAAAGTATGTAAAAATACATACTTAAAAATGCTCCAGCACCATTCTAGCCATCAAAATTCCATAGCAAATACCAAGAACGATATTTGTTATAAAACCGATGAGAGCACCCTTACCACAAGATTTGGCTTTCAAAGGATAATCTTTTTGCCAAACTAGATAAAGAATTAATCCAACGATTGGAAAAAAGAATCCCAATACTGCAAAACCAGCACTCGGTGCGTCATCACTACGAGGTTGATGGGTAGTTGCAGTTTGAAAATCGGATCCGCATCGGGAACAAAATCGCGAATTTTCAAAAATCTCCTCGCCACAATTTGGACAGTATTTCATAGACCCCTCCTTAAGGTTAATTCAATTATATCATTAGGATTTTTAAAAGTCAATCCAGAAAAAGGCTTTTCTGTCTTATCAAATGTTCTAGATTTTCTATTTATTCTTGATAATTTTCGGCTTGTTTCATAAACAACTTATAATAAAGGCTTGTCTTTTTCTTCATTAAATTCTGATGAGTGTCAATATCGGCAATTTTTCCGGAATCAATAATGATAATCCGGTCACAAAAAACCGAAGATGACATCCGGTGTGAAATATAAATCGCCGTCTTTTCTTTTACAAGCTCATTAAAATGCTGATAAATCTCCGCTTCCGCAAGCGGATCCAAAGCCGAAGTCGGTTCATCCAAAATGACTAGGGAAGAATCCTTGTATAAAGCTCTAGCAATTGCAACCTTCTGGGCTTCGCCGCCAGAAAGCTCGATTCCCTTTTCATCATATATCTTTGAATAAAGACTATTGATTCCTTCCGGTAAAGAATCGATTTTTTCTTTCAAACCGACTTTGCAGGCAACTTCATAAGCTTCTTCATCATCTCCGTCTCCATTCAAGATATTTTCTTTCAGACTATAACTGAAAAGTTTATAATCTTGAAACACGGCGCTGATTTCCGAAAGATACGAATCATAATCATAAGCAAAGATTGAAAGTCCATTAACAAAAATTTCCCCGGAGACAGGTTTATAAAGCCTGCATAAAAGTTTAATCAAGGTTGTCTTGCCGGCACCGTTTAAGCCGACAATCGAAATCTTCTCGCCTTGTTTAATCTTAAAGGAGATATTGTCAAGAATGATTTGTTCGCTCCGAGGATAGGAAAAACTGACATTTCGAAACTCAATTTCTCGAATCTCATCAAGTATGATTTCGCCTTCATCCTCTGCTTCCTTTAATTCTATTAACTCAATAAAAGGTCTGAGGTAGGAAACAGCTCGACCAAGATCTAAACCTACTTCAATCAGTTTGGTAAAGGAGGTAGAAAAACTAAGGGAAGTGGAAATATAAAGGGAGAAACTGCTGACTGAGAGTTTCTCGGTAATCGTCCGATAAGCAACAAAAGAGTATACTAAAGCCATTTCCACATATTTTACAATTTTATCGAAAGATTGGAAAAAGGTAAGCTTCCGAGCCAAATCCTTAAAATAATCCACGGTTTGGTTTCCGTAACTAACAAATTCATTAGCCATTAACTTTCCTACCGAATACATCCGGTAATCCTTACCCCGTCTTAGGTCATTGATTGTCTGTAAGTAGTAACCGAATCTTCGGTTAATCGGAATAATAGTTCGAAAAACCGTGAACTGTGTCTTTAAAGACATGGCAACAATAATAATGTTTAAGATAACCGCAACAACTAAAATTACCAATAAGAGTATATCAAAAAGTAAAATAATCGTAAGCAGCCCAATCAAGGTTAAAATTATTTGCAAACCTTCCGTAAACCCATTCAAAAACATATTAATTGTATCTTGATTTTCGATAGCAAATTTTGCTCTTTCTTTTAAATCCAGATAATAGGGGTCTTCTAAGTATTGATAAGGCAGTTTCATTAATTTGTAGGTTATTTTGCGGTTTATATTATCCTGCATTTTTAGTTTAGTCGTTTCAATTAACCGTAAGTTAAGTTTATTCAAGAAATTAAAAACCAAATTGACAAAAACAATTCCTAATCCGACATAGAGGGCTTCTCGGTAAATGCCTTTTTCTAGATACTTGATTAAAACCGACAAAACATATGCATTATAGATTGTGAGCCCGGCATTTGTGGCAGCCTGAAACAAGACCACAAAGAAATAGGGTTTATAACAAACAAAAGCAAAACGAATAAATTTTGGAAAAACAAAGCGCGGTTTTTTCATTTAGGCTTCCCCCTGATAATATTTCCCTTGGGTCATAAACATCCGGTAATACTCACCGCGTTGGGCCATCAATTCTTCATGGGTACCGTATTCTTTGATACCGTCCTCGGTAAACAAAGCTATTTTATCACAGAATTTTGTTGAGGAAAGACGATGGGAAATATAAACTGCGGTTTTATTTTCTACTAGTTTATCAAAGCTTTGGTAAATCTCACCTTCAGCTAAGGCATCCAAGGAAGCGGTCGGTTCATCTAAAATCACCATATTGCCGTTTTTATATAAAGCCCGTGCAATTGCAATTTTTTGATTCTCGCCGCCGGAAAACTCGGTTCCTTTTTCATCAACCACTTTCAACATTTCCGTATCATATTTCTTTTCCAAACCTTCAATATTTTCTTTCAAGCCCACAAGTTCTAAACATTCGATGCCTCTTTTCCGAGCTTCCTCACCACTATCGGTTCCAATAACATTTTTCAAAATCGAAGCTGCATAAATATTCACTTCTTGAAAGACAACCGAAAACATCTTCCGATATTCTATTTCAGAAAATTCTTTTATATTTACTCCGTTTACATAAATCTCGCCCGCTGTCGGCGTAAACAAACCGGTAATCAGTTTTACAAGTGTGCTCTTGCCGGCACCGTTAATACCGACAATCGCCAGTTTTTCACCTTTATTGATTTTAAAATTTAAATCCTTAAAGATATATTTTTCGGTTCGCGGATATTTAAAAGAAACTTCTTTAAACTCAATTTCCAGAGTTTCCGAAGCCGGAATAGCTTTCCGCTCTCCTTTCAAAGTAAAATATGATTCATCATCCATATAATCATAATAATCATCGGTTAGGCGCGTCGCAGTATTAAGCTCGGTCAGGGTAGCGGAAATACTTCTTAGAGTTGTTGATAAAACTATGATGGCAGAGATATATAAAGAAACATCTCCTAAGCTGATGCTATTTTCAAAATAGGCTTTGATTACAAAGAAATAAGCAAGACCGTCTTGTAGTAAAAGCATAAACAATTCAAAAAGACCGACAGCAAACCGCCGGTTGGCGATTTGTTTCAAAACCGTGATATAGTTGTAAGAACGTCTTTTATAGTCTTGGGCTAATTTTTCTTCAAGGCGGTAAACCCTTACTTCTTTACCATAAGCAAAGTCATAGCAAGTTTGGTAAAAATAATTGCGTTTTCTTGCTGCTCTCGCAACATCGTCTTTCCGTTTAAAAACATATTTAGAAATCTCTCGATTAACAAACGTTGTGATAATTCCTCCGATTATACAAGCAAGAAAAATCAAAGGTTGAAAAATACCGATTAGAACGGAAAGCAAGATGGTGGAAAAAAACAAAGGCAACAAAGCAAAAATGTTATGATAAGCACCTTCAAAACCAGTAGTATTTGTATTTAAAGTCGAGTTTGCCGTTTGATAACGGTCTTGAAAACTAGGATCTTCCAAGTGTTCGTAATTGATTTGGAGAAAGCGCTCGTTTAAATCAAAAAACTCTTCGATCCGTAAACCAATGAACTGCGCAAACTTAATCCGATCACAAACAACGGCGATTATCGCAAGTATTAAGGATAAAGCCGTAATCAAAATTATGTTTTGAAAAATCTCCCCAAAATCACTTCCGGCAACCATATTATCAATTACAATCCTCGGAATGAAAGGAGCAAGGACCGGCAAAAGTCCGGCAGCGATCATGTTTACAAAAAGCACAAAATAAAGATAACTTTTCTTTCTTTTCTTGATCAAAGCGAGCTGGCGAAAGATAATTTTAAACATACTGTGTTTTTTCTTTGTTGCCATAATACCTCCGGATAAAAAAAAATATGCTATTTGAAAATAGCATAGTTATTAACATAATGGTGGAACTAGAGGGACTTGAACCCCCGACATCTTGCACGTCAAGCAAGCGCTCTCCCACTGAGCTATAGTTCCGTAACACATCCTATTTTACTATTTTTTTAGGGATTTGTCAAATGAAAATAGTAAGAAGAATTAATTAATTTTTGAATAAAAAAAGCAAGTTTAAACTTGCCTATTTTGTCGATTAAAGGTTTTTCATATATGCCGTTTCGACAGTGCTCGATACTCTTCCACAAGCATCGCAGCATTGTTCAAGGCGATGAAATAAATCGCTCCAAACATGGATTGCGATTGGATCTTTCTCATTTACAAATAAATCCCGAACGGATTTGATATAAATTTCATCGCATTTTTCTTCCAGTTTTAAAACATTGTTAATTAAGTTGTTTAAGGTTTTTGATTTTTTATAATTAGGGAATTCTTCCATCAAACATTTCAACGCTTCGGCACAGGCAAGAATTACTTCCGTAAAAGCACTAACTTCCGGCCGCAATCTCTTTACATTATACATATAAAGTCTGATAACAATATCTTCAATCGCATCCGTAACATCATCAATATCGCGGATAATATTTAAAATATCTTCGCGGTCCAAAGGTGGTAAGAATTCCTTCACTAGTCTTTCCATTACTTTATGCTTTTCCAAATCCGCCGTATGTTCAATTACATGAATTTCGTCTTTTTTGCTTTCTAAAATCCCGTCAAAGTCAGTAACGAGATTGTTTAAATAAGCGGCGGCTTGACAGGAATAATCAACCAGCTTTACAAAACTTGTAAAATAGAAATTGTCTTGTTTTCGTGCCATAGTATTTCTCCTTAAAAGATATTGATAAACAATTTCGCCATCAAAAAGCCGATGATACCGCAACCTGGAAAGGTAAGAATCCAAGCGAGTGCCAATTCACGAACAATATCCCAACGGACACGTCCTAAGCCTTTAGCGGAACCAACTCCCATAATTGATGTTGTTTTCATATGCGTTGTGCTAACAGGAATGCCTAAAAGGGAGGAAAAAAGCAAACAGCTTGCTGCAGAAATATCGGTTGCGAAACCTTGGTATTCTTCAAGTTTCACCATATCGATCCCAACGGTTTTGATAATCCGGTAACCACCGATTGAGGTTCCAAGCCCCATAATAAGCGAGCAAAGGATCATCAACCAAATCGGAATCAAAAATGATGTTTGATTGGCTTGTCCTTGAGCAAGGGCTACACCAAGCAAAAAGACACCAATGAATTTTTGACCGTCCTGCGCTCCATGCATAAAAGCCATCGCTGCCGCGCTTCCGACTTGGGCTTTTCGGAAAAATCGTCCCGTTTTCCTGCGGTCCAGCCTGCGACAGATTAACTCAATCAGCTTGACAACTCCAAGTCCGCTCCCGAACCCAAGTACAGTCGAAATCAAAATACCGTATAATACCTTAACCCATTCGCCCCCGTTGATACCAGAAAATCCGCCTTGAAGAGCAATAGCCGCTCCTGAAATACCGGCAATCAAGGCATGACTTTCGCTCGTTGGAATTCCAAACGCCCAGGCGGCGGTTGCCCAAATCAAAATCCCGACCAAACCCGCACATAGCGCCGAAAGTGCTGCCGTGGAATCGCCGCCAAAATCAACCATATTATAGATTGTTTGCGCAACGGTTGAATTAACCAAGGTCATAAATAAGACACCTAAAAAGTTAAAAACCGCAGCCAGAACTATAGCTTTTCTAGGTGTAATGGCTTTTGTTGAAATTGCTGTTGCGATTGCATTCGGAGCATCGGTCCAACCGTTAATTAGAATAACCAGCAAAGTCAAAATCGCTGTAATAAAGAGAATATAATTTCCCGATGCCGACCGAACAAATTCAATAAATCCCATAACTAAACCTGCCAATAAAAAACATACTCTACCATTATAACAAGATAAAATAGAGATTTCAATATTTTTTTATGAAAAATAATAATGATCTCTCTTTATTATTTGCTCAAAAAAGTTTTTAAATCATAATAAGGTTCAAGATAAGCACGTGTATTTTCGACCATTTTCTTAAACAAAATTTCCGCTTCTTTAAAGCTTAATTTCGCACACAAAGGGTCATGTAAAAAGGCGGAAAAAATAAGTTTAAGATCTCGTTTTTTAATACCTTCGTATAAAGTTTCAAGATTATAGATATGAGTTAAGAGCATACTTTTAACCGGTTTCGGAAGTTCCTTTGCAATCACCGGAACAACCCGGTCATTGGAAAAAACAGCATTTGTTTCTACAATTGCCCCTCTCGGGTACCCCGGCATTTGGCCGAGATTGGGAAGATTGACATTGGTAACAAGCGTTCCAAAACCAAGCAAAGCTTTTATCATCGCCACAGCTTCTTCGTCTGAAGCTTTAACTGCTGGCTTTTCCTCGCCAGAGCTGATTTTCTCTAACTCTTCAAGTCTCTTTTCCCGTTTTTTAATCCGCTCATCTACGCTTGTTCGCGCAAACTTAAATTTCTTGATTGTTTCAGAATCCCTTAAATACCAATCGGGAGCCATAAACTCAACCAAATGGCGGTCGCCCGCAGCTCCTAAAACGCCGTAACGACGGTAAAGGTCCATTTTTACAAGATTTGCATACCGGAATGGATTATCTAAAAAGTCATAAACTTCACCGCGTTCATTATAACCACTTTCACCGTATTTCAACATGAAATTATCTAAAAGGTTTAATAAGTCAAGGTTTTTATAACTTGCTTGGCTTATCCAAGTAAAATGATTGATTCCGGAAACATCGGTGCTGATATCTTTTCTAGTTGCCTTAATTCCGGTTTCTTCCGCTAAGACCTTGCATAGAAAATTCTGAGTATGAAAAACCTCATGGCAACATCCGACAGCTTTTATTTCTGGAAATACATCATAGAGTGTTTTTACGCATAAATTCATCGGATTGGTAAAGTTTAAAACCCAAGCATCAGGGCAGATTGCTTTGATTTTTCTTGCAAACTCTTCATAAAGCGGCACCGTTCGCATTGACCTTAAAACTCCGCCCGGACCGGTTGTATCACCTACGGTTTGGTATATTGCGTAAGTTTCGGGTTCATGAACATCGCTTCGCATTTCATCAAAAGTTGCCGGTAAAATCGAAATCGCAACAAAATCTGCATCAAGTAAAGCATCATCAAGTCTTTCATATACTTGATATGACCACTTTGTTTTCGTATTCAGATCTTTGTTGATAAAATTTCCAATCTTTTGATTTCTTTTTGCTGCCTCTAAATCAATGTCATAAAGGGCAATTTCACCAGAAAAACCTTCCACAAAAGCCAAATCATTCATAAAAACATGGGCCCATTCTTTTGAACCCCCGCCAATGTAAGCTATTTTTATCCTTCTCATATAAACACCTCTTAGTCATATTATACTATAAAAATCTCAAATTAAAATAAAAAAAGGCAAAACTGCCTTTATTCGATTTTTAACACATCATAACCTGCTTCTTCAATTGCATTGATAATGACCGCATCAGCGACTTCTTCCTTAAACTCCGCTTCCGCAAGTCCCCTACCAACTTTTAAATTTTTCACGCCTTTGAGTTCATGCAAAGCATTTTCAACTCTTTTGATGCAATGTTCGCAAGACATGCCTTCAATATATATTTTCCTTTTCATCGTAATTCCTTTCTTTACTTATTAAATGGTTTAAATCGTTTTAACCTTAAAGCATTAAGCACAACCGAAACCGAACTAAAAGCCATTGCTGCACCCGCAATCATTGGGTTAAGAAGTGGCCCTCCAAAGAGATACAATAAGCCCGCAGCAATCGGAATGCCGACGGTATTGTAAATAAAAGCCCAGAAAAGGTTTTGTTTGATGTTGGTAATCGTTCTTTTGCTGAGCTTAATTGCAGTCACAACATCAAGCAAATCGCTTTTTATCAAAACAATATCGGCTGATTCCATCGCAATATCTGTTCCGGATCCGATCGCAATCCCGATATCGGCTTGAGCCAAAGCGGGAGCATCATTGATACCATCACCGACAAAAGCAACCTTCTTGCCTTCGGCTTGTAGCTTTTTAACTTCTTCAGCCTTATCTTGAGGAAGAACTTCCGCTAAAACCCTGTCAATCGAAACTTCAGTAGCAATCGCCTCTGCAACCAAACGATTATCTCCGGTAATCATCGCTACTTCAATTCCTATTTTATGTAAATGGTCAATTGCTTTTTTGCTGGTTTCTTTCAAAACATCCGCAACCGCGATTATTCCAACCAGTTTTTCGGATAGCACCACATACATCGCCGTCTTCCCTTCCCGCGACAATGCTTCCGCTTCGCTTTCTAAACTGTTTTCAATATTGAAATTAGAAAGTAATCTCTGATTGCCAATTAAAACCGGTGTGGATGCGACCATTACTTTAAGTCCTTGGCCGGGAAGATATTCAAAATCAGAAAACGAAAGTAGTTCTATACTTCTCTTCTTTGCTGCTTCAACAATCGCTTCCCCCAAAGGATGTTCGGATGCTACCTCAGCCGAGGCCGCATATTGCAAGATTTCTGCTTCTGTTTTTCCAAATATAGTCACGATATCGGTTACTTTTGGTTTGCCTTCGGTAATCGTCCCCGTTTTATCAAAAACGATTGTGTCAATATTATGAGCAACTTCCAAAGCTTCGCCGTTTTTAATCAAAACACCATTTTCGGCACCTTTTCCGGTTCCGACCATAATCGCCGTCGGCGTTGCGAGTCCTAAAGCACAGGGACAAGCAATTACCAAAACCGAAATAAAGATTGATAAAGCAAAGGTCGTTTCCCGACCGGCAATAAACCATGCGAGCGCTGAAATCGTTGCAATAATTATAACCACCGGAACAAAGTAAGAAGCAATAATATCTGCCATTTTCGCAATCGGTGCTTTTGATCCTTGCGCTTCTTCAACAAACTTAATAATCTGAGCTAAAACCGTATCCTTTCCGACTTGAGTTGCTTTAAATTTAATATAACCGTTTTTATTAATCGAAGCGCCGATGACTTTATCGTTCGGGCCCTTTTCGACCGGGATACTTTCGCCGGTTAACATTGATTCGTCAATCGAAGTATTGCCTTCAATAATCACACCGTCAACGGGAATGCTTTCTCCAGGTCGAACAATCACAATCGAACCGACTTCAACATTTTCGATTGAAATTTCTTCTTCAACGCCATTGATTAAGACTCGGGCAGTTTTCGGTCTTAAACCCATTAACTTCTTAATCGCTTCGCCGGTCCTTCCCTTAGAAAGGAGTTCCAGATATTTTCCGAGCATAATTAAGGTGATAATCACGCCCGCAGATTCAAAATAAAGGTTCATTGCTTGACTGTGATCGCCTTGAAGAATTCTTATAAAAGCATAAACTCCGTAAACAAAAGCCGCACCGGTTCCGATGGCGATTAAAGAATCCATATTCGGTTGTCTTCGGAAGAGTTTGGAAAAACCGCTGGTATAAAAACGGTAGCCAACCCCAATAACCGGGACAACCAAGATAAGTTGGGTTAAAGCAAAATTTACGGGATTGGTTTCCGGATTTAAAAATTCCGGTAAAGGCCAATTAAGCATATGCCCCATGGCGATATAAAAGAGAGGAATTGTAAAGATCGAGGCAATAATCAGTTTAAAGAGCATTATTTTTTGTTCTCGTTTTTTCCTGAGCGCCTCATTGTCTTCTCTTTCCACATCAAGTGGCTTATAACCAGCTCTTTTGATGGCTTCTTTTAAATCTTTAATTTTAACTTTATTGGCAAGGAATGTGACTTGAGCTTTCTCGCTCGCATAATTGACATTAACTTTCTCGACGCCTTCAATTTTCTTAAGCGAGTTTTCAACAGCGCGGGCACAGGCAGCGCAAGTCATCCCTGCAATTGGGATGGTTGCTTCCTGTAAATCTTCCCGAACATTATAACCTGCTTTTTTGACGGCAGCTTTGATTGCGTTAAGCTCAACCTTTTCTTCGTCATAAAGAACGGAAAGTTTTTCTGTCGCTAAATTGACGTTCACGCTTTCCACATGTTCAAGCTTCGAAACACTTCTTTCAACAGCGTTTGCACAAGCGGCACAAGTCATTCCTGTAATATTCAAAATTTCTTTCTTCATCTTATAACCTTCTTTTACTATTTATTATTATACCCGTAAAACATATTTTGGTCAAAAAATTTGCATTTTAAAAAGCATCCATAATGAATGCTTTTAGTCAAATAAATATTTAAAATAGCGGTCCCTATCGTTTAAGAAGTTTCGCAATTGGTTAACGGCTTCAATATCTTCATAATTTATTTCCTTAATTACTTCCTGATTGAAATCATAGATGCAAGCTCCCGGAAAAGCCATTAAAACCGGAGAATGTGTCGATATGATGAATTGACACCCCTCAGCAACCGCATTTTTAATTAATACCATTAAAGTTAATTGGTTTTGAAACGAAAGCGGTACTTCCGCTTCGTCAAGAAGATATAAGTTTTTCGGTCGTAGTCTGGATTTAAAAAAATCAAGGTATGATTCTCCATGCGATTGTTCTTCTAAATTCCTTTGATATAAATTATCAAGCTCATTCAATGTTCGTTTGTGTGGCATTGAAGCCAAAATTTTTGAATAAGCTGACTTTTCCCGATATTCAGTTTCGATTCTTTTCAACTCTTTTTCTGCTTCCACTTTAGTTTTGTTTAAATAGCGAAGATAAGAAATAAAATCTTCGCTCCTAAAAAAGAATCCATTCGGTTTTAAGCTAAATTCAACAGTAAAGGCATTTATTGCTGCTTTCAAATCTGAAAACTCCGGATCGGAATAATTTATATCCAAGCTGATTCTAACAAGATTTAATTTTAAAGCGATTATTTCCAACAAAGTTGATTTTCCGCTTCCATTTTCACCGCTAAAGATAATAATATCTTGTTCCAAATCCAGCTCTTTTAGATTCTCAATCACGGGAACAGAAAAAGGGTAATGCTCATTTGAACTTGTTTTGATAATCTTTCTGATTAATGCCATAATAACTCCTTAAAAGCTATAGAAACTGTTCTTTAATAAGTATATGCACCCACCAACTCATATCACCATATTATATAGTAGAAAATAAAGAAAGGAGTTTGCTAGAATGAAGAAAAACTATCAAGGAAAGGATAAATTCCGAATTCAACCGCTGCCTGAATTCACTCCTCCTTTTGACGGAACCCCGCCTTTCGGGCCTCCGGGTTCCACTCCCCAGTTTCAGCCGCCCCAAACACAATTTTTTCCACCAATCGGAGCACCGGGCTTTCCGCCCTTTGGTAGAGACAGATTTCGCCGTTGTCTGAACCGCGTTTCGGTAGTTACGTTGCGTGGTGGAAATCGCATCTGGTTTTATCCGACCGCAATCGGAAGAGAAAATCTCATCGGCTTTCGCTGGCGCCAATTTAATTGGCAAAGATCATCTATCCCTCTATCCAGAATCCGCTCGATTGATTGTTAAAAATGGCTTGGTTTAAGCCATTTTTTTAATAATATTTAGCCATTACCTCTTCAACAACCCGATCAACATTTTCCAATTTAGCGATTACATAGTCCGGTTTATTAGGAATATCTAAACTCAGCAACAGTTTTCTATCAATATTATCGCGACATCTGACTTCTTTAAAAATTCCGAATTCCAGCATACAACTTAAATAAAAATTCATAAACACTGACTCGCGATCATCTTTGATTGCAAGTAATTTCACAGCCAAATTTTTATTTCCTTCAACATCCCAGAGCACGCTTAAAGCAAGCAATGAATCCTCATCTTGCTTTAAAGGTAAATAGAGAAGATCATATTCAACAATCAAATCATTAGAAACTAAGTTGCTAAAACCTTTTTTAATTTTTTCTTGGTCTAAAACTGAATTAGGAGAAATTCGGTACATTTCTTCAAAGAAAGCAAAATAAAAATTATCATATTTTTTTGTATTCGGATTATAAACTCTAGTCGGTATTTCAAAAAAATCTTGGTTTGTCTTTTTAATTTTTCCGAAAGCAACGGCATTAATCAAGATATATAAATTATCTAAAATCTCAGATAATGCTTCCAAATCGCTTTTCGAAGGATTTGTATCAGGACTATACCAGCGGATAT
Source organism: Acholeplasmataceae bacterium (assembly GCA_012841865.1). GTDB lineage: Bacteria > Bacillota_I > Bacilli_A > ML615J-28 > CAG-698 > DTU067. The sequence continues at coordinate 12,630 of DUTX01000013.1, forward strand.
GTTTTAAGACCGGATATAATTCTTCCTCTTGTGCTTTATCAGCAAAGAACTTTTTTTCTTCCTCGTTTAAATCCTGATATCTTTTATAAAACAAAGAATAGTGTTGGTAACGTCGATAAGTCGAGATTTCACTTTCTAGAATCTCATCTTTTAGAGTTAAAAAATAATCCGCTTGCAATGGGTTTCTACAAATAATGAATCCAAAATTCTGGGTTATGGCTGAGCCGGTTGTACAAACCAAAATCGGTTGCTCATCTTTCAAAAACATCTGACAATAATCATTATTTCCTAAATAATCCCAAGGCGCAAGCTGATACAATTTTTTTGAAATCTTTAAAAATCTCCGAAAACTCATTCTTCCTCTTTTCTGCTTTCTCAAGCGAAAACCTATTTTATCAGTTTAACATAGTTAAAAAGAAATCATATTTTTTTATTTATAACCGTATAAGAAACCAAATAAACAATCTTTTCTAAAATAAGAACAAAAACGATGGTAAGCGCCACATAAATCAATTTTCCTCCGATAATCACACAGACAATTGCGATAATTGTTGCAAGAATTGAGGAAATAAAAAACATCGATTCATAAGCTTTTCCGGAAAGCAGTTGCAATCTTTCATCATTTTCTCGCAACTCACTTTTCCTTTTAAACTTAACAGAATGAGAAAGCGTTCCGCCGACTAAGATAAAAACAAGAGCCAGGACTTTTAAAAATACATCCGAAAAAGCATTCAAATAATCGTAGCGGTTATTTAAAGCAACTGCAACACCAAGCAATAAACCCAAATAAAACATAATTTCAAAATAAAGTTTGGAATAAATTTTCATTGTTTTTCTCCTTCCTAATTAAATGCATCATTTATATCCTTTTTTACGCATAGTGCCCCCTAAAATAAATTTTACTATTTACAAAAACAGTTTATGCTTCATTCATTGATAATTCTTGCTTTTTAAACTTAATAATTATCAATCTTTTTACTTGTATGCTAACAAAAATAACAAAAAGCATAAGTAAAGAAATCGTAATACAATTTAAGTAAGGAGCATCACTTAATGGAGGTTCTTTTAGGTACATAGAATTTGCTTCTTTTCCAAATAAACCAAGAAATATATTATTAAAGAGTCCGACAATTAAACAACCAATTAATCCATAACAATAATAGATAATATTTTTAATATCTAGTTTGATGAAATTTCCAACAAATAAATATAAGCATCCAACCAGCATAGTGCTATGACTTAATAAACTTTTTAAAACTGACCAATCTTTTAATGTTGGGCTGTTTAAATAATATTCTGGATAAAATAGTGAAATTAGACTACCGAAGATACCAGCCCAAGCTGTAAATGTAGCAAAGGGGCGAAAGTATTTTTTATTAGTATCCATAAAGGAGCAAATTATTAAACAATACATTGCTAAGTTGCAGAAATAAATTGGAAACAAGATATTGTCATATGCAAAGCCATAATTTGAATCATTTTTTAAATAAGTTGTCCAGATGATGCTAATATGTAATAAGAATGTTCCTACAGAAAAAATGCGTAAAAACCTTAATTTATTCTTTTTGCTTTTAATATATTTTTTCGCAACAAACAAAATAAGAATAGTAAACAGTAAAGAAATTATGACATATAAAGTATGTGTGGTATCAAAAATCATTGTTACTTCTCCTTGTAAATTTGATATATATCTAACATAACAATATTATAATACAAATAAGATGTTTTTCTACAATAAATTCCTCCTTTATGCATTAGGATTATTTGAAGCCCAGAAAATAGACTAAAAAAAGCCTCAATTAAATGATCTAATCAATCTTTGAAGCCTAATTATCATTCCAATATATAAAGTCTTTTAAAGATATTTTCTATAAGGAAAGTTGATAGATATGAAATTTATCATGTTCAAGATCATCAAAGGAAACTTGAACTTCACTTATAAGCTTAAAAGGGGTTCTTTGAATAAGAAATTTATGATATTGTTTAATCGGATAGAATAATATTAGTTTAATTTCTCTCTTGTTTTTCTCATATGATTTTAAGATATTATGAACTACCATTTCAAATATTGATATTGAGAATGGGTTAAAGAAATAAAAAACATTATCATTATCATTAACAAGATAATCTTGAGCCAATAAATATTTAAACTCTAATTTCGCATTATTGTGCTTGGCTACTTTTTTGTATTTATTGTAATTTGTTTGAAGTTCTTGATAAACAGCTTGATTAGCCTCTAATCCGGTAACATCAATATTAAATCTATTATGAACATAAAAAGCAACTCTCCCCATTCCACACCCAAAGTCAACAAACATATCGCTAGGTTTTATTTTAACTTTTTTAAATAATTTTTCTAAAGCAAAATAAGGTGTAGCCTCATACCGATTATAATCATTTTCCATTTCAGGCCATTCCCTTATCCCGTTTGTTTTTATATTTAAAATTCTATCATATATTATTTCACTCAAATTTTTCCTCCAATTAACTTACAATAACTCAATGATAAGTAATATAGTCTCTTTATATTATTCTTTATTTTAACATAATTCAACCAATTATCACAAGCCCTATTCCCTAGCAGCTTGTTTAAGCCTAAGTAAGAAATTAAAATGTTTAATAAAGTGGCTGTTTTAATGATTATTTAAAGTTTTAATTTATCAGCAACTTGTTGGTAGAAACTTTTTCCTATTTTAAACAAGCTAGAGTGTATTTTGTTTATAATATGGAAATCTTTAATATTTGATTTAGACTGGTCTCAAACATTGGCCATATTGCGCTACAAAGTAAAAATTTCCTCTCAGGTTGCTGCCTGAGAGGAAACTAATATCTATACACTCTTCATTCTTTTTGGTCCAATCCTTTGACACCTTTGCAGTATTTGTTATGTAATCAGAAGTTTCCTTTTTGTTTTAATTAGTTTTTAGATTGGTTGCAATTAACATAGCCGAATAAGGATAAATCGCAATTAATAGACCATAAATCATAAAGTCAAGCCTTACATTTAAACTGTTATTTAAGAGGACATAGGAATACAAAAATGGAATTATCCACGCAATTATACAAACATATGTTGCAATTTTTTTAAAAATATGCCCAGAAGCAAAATCACTTTGTAATAAGCGCATTTCAGACAATGATAGCCATAATGAAAAAGCACACATTATAACAACGAAGATAATATATATGTAAGATGTCAGAAATGTATGATACATTGAAAAACCAATACAAAGGAATAAAAGCTGCAATGGAATTGACAAGATAGTAGCCTTAGTCGTTGCTTGATCATTATTTAAGTTTAGTTTTTTTATCAATATCGTTTCAATTATAATAATAGGAAAATTAATATAAATAATATACTTGTTTACAAGTAGAAAAAGCACCACGACAATAGTATAAATGATTGTTAGGATTATGAGTAAAATTCTACCTTTACTGTCATTTTTTTTAACAAAGGCAAATATACTGCTCGATAATGCAATTAGTAGGGGCGAACTTATGGTAAACAAAAGAATTTCTTTTGACACATTACTTACCGCGGCTAATAAATAAACAATATATATAAACTTTAATGATATATAAAAATACTTATGCAAACTATTCATCTTCACCAACTTCTAATATTATTTAATCAATAATCTTTGGAAAATTTTAAAATTTCATTAACTTCAACAGAATACAAAAAAACAAAGTTTTTATCCTGACTACCTAATTGTTCTCCAAGCTTTGAACTGTAAACACCAAACAACGCAAAATTGATTATTACAGCGCTCTCTTCATCTTCACAATAAAAAATAAAAGCACGGCTATCACCTTTTTCAGCTATAATAATGCTTTCTACATTTGTAGCGTTTGGATCCATTTCAGGATATTCAACATTATATTCGCTTTTTTCATATTCTACAAATTTGTTATAACTCTCAGCCAATTCTTGAAGCGCATCTAAAATCTCATCCTTATCAGTCTTTCCTATAACAGTGTATTCAGCCTCTTCAAGTTTTTGATATGTTTCTTCATATGAGAGATATCTTTGCCCTCCGCAGGCCGACAAGAAAACTACTAAAGATACCAGAAAAAATATTATTGTACTTTTTGTTTTATACATGCTAAAACCCTCTCTAATTAGTTATTTTATC
>DUTX01000131.1 GCA_012841865.1 Acholeplasmataceae bacterium
ATTCAATTAGAAACTGAAGATTATACCTCCAATCTTCCTTACAGTGCTCCAGCTGTTAAGTTTTTACTTGAAAATGCTGGTTATAAAGGCGATTATACAACCAAATCTAAAGGAACTTACCTTTGGTTTGATACTGATTCTCATATAATCATTTTAAGGAAACTTGAAGAAATGATAGAAGAGGAAGAAGAAACCACAAAATTATCTTTCACTCCCTTTAATATTCCGAAGGTGTCTGCAGAAGGGGAGAAGTACAAGCTCAATTATAATTTCTGGGGACCTGAAGATTTGTTTTTAACAAAAAATGATAAGCCCGTAATACTGTTGGGAGGAAATAAAGGTGACAATTTAGTTTCTGCAGTGAGGACTATCAGAAACCTTGGAGCAAATCCGGATAATGCTAATAATCTTCAACAAAAGCTAAATAAAATTGCAAATACTGATTTAAGAATTCAACTTAAACATCTTGTTAATCATTCATTGTTTGTTGGAAGTTCAAATTATTATAAAGAAGATGAAGCTATAACCAACATCATCTTTTCTGAAGAAAAGAATCTTAGATTAACAAAAGATATTTTTCCGGAAGCTTTAGATTATAGTAATGTCAACTCTGTAATTGTTGCTCCTAATGTAGTTAAAGTTGAATCTGATACATTCGATAATTTGATTGGCGATTTACCTTTAATGTTAATTTTAGAAAACAAGAACACAGATGTGTCATCTATTGATATTAGGGAAAAAAATATAGAATTCATATTTGAAAATGATGGTACAAATTATAAAGCAAATAATCCTCTTATGGTCAACTTTAGAGAGGTTGTTTTAAGCGAAACTAACTTGGAAGCAATAAATAATCGCTTAACTGGTTTTGCAAAACTAAATATAAGCGATGTGCCCAATAAGGATTGTAGTTATGATGTAACGATAGAAATAGATGACCCAGGTGCGACCCCAATACCATTAAATGTTGTCCTTGGAGTAATAGAGGCTTTGCAAATTTTAGCTGCTAATGATGTTAAAGCCGCTGATGTTTATCCATTACAAACCGCTTTTGATACAAGCGATTATTCAAGCAAATTACTTGAGATGTTTAACTTAACTTATCGAGTTGAAGATTTCGTGGAAAATTTCATATTTGTTGGCATTATAGTTTTTTTAGGGTTATTTTATGATGAAGAGCAAAATGATTTTGTTGATTCGAATGGAAAGACTTTAATTTCAGATGTGGAAATTAAAAATCCTCTTGTTGATTTAATTCCAATAATAAAGGATATTGCCCTTGGCGATCTTGTGGGAAGGAATACTGTTCAAGTTGTTGGAATTGTCGAAGAGGAAGATGATAAGATGTATAAAGTGATTTATAACTTTACATTTGTAGATAATGAAGAAAACATAAAGAAATAAATTTTTAACAGCTCTAAAAAAGAGAAAAAGCTAAGGGTTAATCAGGTTTTGTCTGATTTCCTTAGCTTTTGTTTTTCTTTCCTTTATTTTTTATATTAAGTCTGAAATTTGAGCGCACTAAAAAAGTGTTTTAAGATAATTCTTAAAAAACTATTGGATAACTCTATATTTCCTATTATGGAATTTGCTTATATTCATTCCTATTGCTACTAATATAGCTTCAAGTCTTG
>DUTX01000132.1 GCA_012841865.1 Acholeplasmataceae bacterium
ACATTCGGTGTCGGCGAATTGATTTTACATGCCGTAAATCGCGGTGTTGAAAAAATCATTATCGGCCTTGGTGGAAGTTGTACAAATGACGGTGGTACCGGATGCGCAGCCGCTCTTGGAATTCGTTTTTTTGATGAAACCGGTGAATGTTTTGTTCCCATAGGCGGAACTTTAAATAAAATTAAGAAGATTGATTTTTCCGGCCTCATTCCTGCTTTAAAGGATATCGAACTCGTTACAATGTGTGATATCGATAATCCTCTTTACGGAAAACAAGGAGCAGCTTATGTGTTCGGTCCTCAAAAAGGTGCTGATCCCGTGATGGTTGAGTTTCTTGACCAAAATCTCAAAGCTTTGGCCGAAGTGGTTGCTCGCGACAGCGGTTTTACGGAATGGGATTTTAAAGGTGCCGGAGCTGCTGGTGGAATGGGCTACGGAATGAAGGTTTTTCTGAATTCGAAAATTCAAATGGGCATCGAAACTGTTCTCGATGTTGTCAAGTTTGATGAACTTATTCAGGGAGCGAATTATATAATAACCGGCGAAGGCAAAATCGACTATCAATCTTTACGCGGCAAAGTTGTTATCGGTGTAGCCAGACGTGCAAAAAAACAAAATGCGAAAGTAATTGCCGTAGTCGGTACGCTCGGAGAAGGTTATGAAGGCGCTTATGAAGAAGGCGTGGATTTGATAGTAGAAAGCAATTATTTAAAACTGCCTTTTGAAGAAGTAAAGCCTCGGGCCGAGCAAGATTTAAGAAAAGTAGTTTCAGAATTAGTTGAAAAACTATAAAAAAGAGCAAGCCTAATTTCGGCTTGCTTTTTCTTTTGGTACAATATTAAAATCTTTGATAATGACGTTTCCGTTTTTTGCTTCTAAATAATTTAAAGAGGAGTTTTTTAAAGGAAAGCGAAAATCAAATTTGGAATCGACGGAAACAAGCGCGGCTTTGATAAACTGAGCATGGCTGACAAGTAAGATTTTTTTATCGGAATAAGTTTCGATAAGCTCAGTGATTGTTTTCTTGGCCCGTTCGAAAAGAGCTTCCATTGTTTCAACGCCTGGGTAGCCCTTATCAAGCAAGTCATACATTGCTTGATTTAAATGCTTTCCTTCTAAATCCCCGAAACTTCGCTCTATTGCATCCGGAACAAGTATAATTTCTCCTTTATACCCAATCTCCTCCGCAATTATCCTCGCAGTATCATAAGCCCTGCTTAAAGGACTTGCAAGCAGAAAATCCCAATCGGAATCGTTTTCTTGAAGATATTTTCCGACCGCTTTTGCTTGCTTTTTTCCAAGTTCATTCAGCGGCACATCCGTTCTTCCTTGTAATAAGGTATTAATATTCCAGTTGGTTTGACCGTGCCTAACTAAACAAATTGTCATTTCTTCATCACTCCATTTTATTATTTTTAGTATAGCATATTTTTTGAAATTATGCTATAATAAATGTTACCTAAAGGAGTGATAACGTTTGCGTGTAGTCGATTTAATTATAAAGAAAAAAAACGGAGAAACTTTGAGCCGTGATGAACTACATTTTTTAATCAGCGGCTATGTGAACGAAACGATTCCTGATTATCAAATCAGCAGTCTTTTAATGGCGATTTGTTTTCAGGGTCTTTCCGAACATGAGCAATCCGATTTGACTCTGGAGATGCTAGAAAGCGGCGAAAGGATTGATTTATCGGCAGTTAATGGAATTTGTGTTGATAAGCACTCGACCGGTGGTGTCGGTGATAAAACCACTTTGGTGGTGGCACCGCTTGTTGCTGCTTGTGGAATGAAAATGGCAAAAATGAGCGGCCGGGGTTTGGGTCATACTGGTGGCACTTTGGATAAATTGGAGGCGATTCCGAAATTTCGAATCGCACTTTCAGGGGAAGAATTTTTCCGTCAGGTTGATGAAATCTCACTTGCGGTTGCGGGTCAGACAGCTAATATTGCCCCTGCGGATAAAAAACTCTATGCTCTCAGGGATGTTACCGGTACAGTCGAAGCCGTAGGCTTGATTGCCGCTTCGATAATGTCGAAGAAACTCGCGAGCGGCGCTTCCCATATTTTGTTGGATGTAAAGGTGGGAGACGGAGCCTTTATGAAAGATTTAGCTTCGGCGCAGGAGCTTGCGGAAGCGATGGTGGCGATCGGAAACCGCCAAGGAAAAAAAACGGTTGCACTATTAACCGATATGGACCAACCATTAGGTTCTGCCGTCGGTAATTCCTTGGAAGTAATAGAAGCAATCGAAACCCTAAAAGGACGAGGCCCAAAGGATTTAGAGACCCTCTGTTTGGAAATTGCAACAAAACTTTTATTGATGACCGGGTTTGAAAAAACAAGAGAAGAAGCTTTTGAAAGAGCAACCACAGCCTTAAAAGACGGTGCTGCTTTAGAGAAATTAAAACAGATGATTTTTTATCAAAACGGAGATGTCCGTGTTTTGGAAGATTATTCGCTTCTTCCTACCGCCAAAAGGGTAATTGAAGTAAAAAATAAAAGCGCAGGTTATGTAAGAAAAGTTCATGCTTTGGAAATCGGAAATGCGGCAATGCTTCTTGGAGCGGGGCGGGCAACCAAGGATGATTTGATTGACCTTGCGGTCGGCATTAAGGTGCATGCGAAAGTCGGAGATTATCTTGAAGCGGGTGATTTGCTGGCAACAGTCCATGCAAACGATAAACATATTGAGGAAGCGATTCAGAAAGTCGAAGCAGCTTTTGAAATGGTTTCAGAAAAAGTTCAGCCAAATAAACTAATACTAGATATCATCGAATAAGGAGTTGAGAAGATTGCCTGCAATGTTCAAGTACCTAGGGTGGTTTATAAAAAAAGAATGGCCTAAATACATTCTAATAATTCTGTTTACAATTCTATTCACATATGCACTGACGGTTCCGCCGAAATATATCGGACTTGCTGTCGATGCTGTGACAACCAATGTACTAACAAAATCCAAGGCCCTTGAATATTTCGGGATTATTCTTTTGTCTGCTCTGGTAATTTATCTTTCCGCAATCCTGAAAAACTTTCTTATCGGTAAACTTTTTCATCGACTTTATTATGAAATCAGAAACCGGTTCTTAAGAAATGTTTTTCGTCAGGATGGAGATTTTTTTGAAGAGTTTCATTCTGGAGACTTAATCTCAAGAGCGACCGGGGATTCTAATACTGTCTCGCGTGTTGCAACTTATGTCTTTTTTCATCTTTTGGATACAATCGCCAGTTTAGTCATCACTTTTACAATGCTAGTCGGTTTAAATTTTCAACTGACAATTTACTCGATTTTACCGCTGCCTTTGATTTTTATTGTTGTGGTGATCTTAAGACCAAAGATAATGCGAAACTGGCGACAAGTTCGCAAAGAAGTCTCGCATTTAAATAATCTTGTGATGGAAAGCGTATCGCATGTAAAACTGATTAGAGGTTTTGTAAAGGAAGAAGAAGATGAAGAAAAATTAGGGGAGAATGCGGAAAGGGTTTATAAAACCGAAAGAAAAGCGGTTTATATGCAAGCGGTGTTTCAACCGACATTTAGAATGGTTACGGTTATCAGTCAGGGAATCGCTCTTGCTTATGGTGCTTATTTGATAATGCATCAGCTTAATTTCACAGTTGGTTCGCTCGTTACTTTTAATTTATATTTAGCGATGTTTTCACAACCCCTCTTCAGACTCGGAAATCAAATTACGGTTTTAGCCCAAAGCACGATATCTTTTGAAAGAGTTGCGGAAATTATCCGTCATCAGCCGACAATAATTGATAATGTGAATGCGACTGAACTAACAGAAATCGAGAAAATTGAATTCCAGAAACTTTCATTCAAGTATCCAAAGGATAATTTTTATACAATTCAAGACATTAATCTTAAAATCAACAAGGGCGAAACGCTCGGAATTGTCGGAAAAACCGGAAGTGGAAAAACAACTCTCGTGCGTCAGCTCTTGCGTCAATATCCGATCACCAAAGGTAAACTTAAGTTTAACGGCAAGAACGTACCGGTTTATAAAAAAGAAAGCATCCGAAAAAACATTGCTTATGTTCCCCAAGAACATCAGCTCTTCTCCAGAACCGTTCTTGAAAATTTAAATCTTGGTATCGGCGAAAATACGAAACTTTCGCTTGATGAAGCAGTTGAATATGCGGATTTTAAAAAAGACTTAGAATTCCTTACCGATGGACTCAATACGATTGTCGGTGAATCCGGAGTCACTTTATCCGGCGGTCAAAAACAAAGATTATCGATCGCCAGGGCCTTCTTAAAAGGGGCAGATGTTTTAATTTTAGATGATTCCTTAAGTGCTGTTGATGGCATTACGGAATTAAATATCTTAGAAAGTTTACTTAAATTAAGAGAAGGTAAAATAAATGTCATTGTTTCGCACCGACTTTCGGTTGTAGAAAATGCAGATAAAATCATTGTTTTAGATCAAGGCCGGATTGTAGAAGAAGGGACGCATCAGGAATTGATGGCTAACCGGAAATGGTATTATGAGCAATATCTTGCTCAGCAAATGGAGGTTGAAGATGAGAAATAAATCTAGTTCTTCCGCCTCGAAAAGTGTTTTGTTAAGAGTTTTTAAATATGCTTTAAAAAGCAAAACTTTAATTGTAGTTTCTTTGATTTCGCTTTTGATTTTTTCGGTTTTGGATATTATTCAACCTTTGATTATTAAAAAGGTTATTGATGACGAATTATCCGGAGTCGCAACCGTTTGGGTGAAAACCGAAGCAGGTGCAGGCAGCATTACCTTCCAAGGCGACGAGTATAAAAAAGATGACGGCCTTACCGAAGGCGAAAAATATACGATTTATTTGCTTGGTGATAAGTATTTATTAATTGATGGAGTTCTTCCTGATAAGGCCGAGGTTGAGATTGTCGGCACTGAAGTCCATTACAAAACTGATAACATAAGCGGAAGCGCTCCTTTTCAATTGCTTGGAAAAGAAGATTTGTTGAGTTTTTACCAAGCGTCAATTAAACCAATTACCCTAATGATTATTTTCTATGCGGTAATTGCTGTAGTGATTTTAGTTTTCCGTTATCTGCATACAGTTGCTTTTACAACCTCATCAATGCGACTGACTTTGGATATGCGGAAAAGTGCATTTGAAAAATTGAACCGCCTTCCGATTTCCTATTTTTCAAAAGAACCGAAAGGTAAAACAGTTACGAAGATTATTTACGACTCTGAAGGAGTTCGGGGTATTTATCAGGTTGTCGTTCAAATCTTTTCCGCACTGGTTTCCTTGTTAATAATTTATGTGGGTTTTTTTGCTCTTGATTATCGTTTGGCACTTCTGACATTTTTAGCTTTTCCAATTATCTATTTATGGATGACAGTTTACCGGAAAGCGGTAAATCGTTATAATCGAAACATAAGGGAGATGAATTCGAGAATAAACGGAAAGTTGGCAGAGTTCGTCAATGAAACTTCAATTATTCAAGTCTTTAATAAAGAAGAGAAGATGGCCGGTGAATATGAAGATATGTTGCTTACTAATTACCGGAGCAAAATGAAACGCTTAAGGATTAATACTTATTTCGGTTTTCAACTTCTCAATTTAATCAGACGGTTAATCATTGCTTTTATCATTGCTTATTTCAGTTATCAATATTTGGAAACAAACTTAATCGTTGTCGGAACGACAATTTATGTCTATATTGAATATTTGGAGAAACTGACGGCCCCGATTTCGGATATTTTCAACAATCTTAATTCCTTTGAAGACTCCCTCGTTTCCGCTAGCCGCGTCTTTGAGTTCCTTGATGAGCAAGAAGATATAGGAATCGGAGCGCTTACCGGAGTTAAATTTAACGGCTCCGTTGAGTTTAAGAATATCCGTTTTAAATATGAAGAAGACAATTATGTTTTAAAAGACATCTCCTTTAAAGTTAAACCGGGACAATTTATCGGTTTGGTTGGCAAGACCGGTTCCGGAAAAACCACATTGATGAGTTTGCTGGAACGCTATTTCGACCTTGAGGAAGGACAGATTTTAATTGATAATGTTGATTATCATAAATTTTCCAAACAAGATGTCCGGAGTAATATCGGCATCATTCTTCAAGATCCCGCCATTTTTGAAGGAACAATCAAAAGTAATATTGCTTTTGGAATGGATGTAGAAGATGAGGTAATTGAAGAATTGTTGGAGAAAATCGGAGCCAATAAGTTTATTGAAGTGCTTCCGAACGGTATTCACAGTCAGGTCAGTTATATGGGGGAAAATCTCTCCACGGGTGAAAAACAGTTAATCGCTTTTGCAAGAATACTCTTACGTGATCCAGCGATTATGATTCTTGATGAAGCAACAGCCAATATTGACAGTGAAACCGAAAGTTTGATTCAGGAAGCACTAACAGTCCTTTCCAAAGAAAGAACGACTTTTGTTGTTGCGCATCGTCTTTCTACAATTAAAAGTGCGGATATTATTTATGTCCTTGAAGACGGCAGGATTATAGAAGCGGGAAGCCATCAGGAACTATATGAAAAGGAAAACGGTGTATATCGGGCGATGTATGATGCCCTGAATTAGGAGGATATATGGGTTTATTATATGAACAAATTTTAAGAGTGATTGCTTCCGCACTTGTCGGTGCATTCATTGGTTATGAAAGGGAAATAAAAAATAAGCCGGCAGGTTTCTTTACCTTTACACTTGTTTGTATGGGAAGTTGTTTGATTGCAATCTTACAAGAGAATCTAACCAAAACAAGCGGCGGTGAGCCTGCCAGGATTATTGCACAAGTGGTGAGCGGTGTCGGTTTTTTGGGAGCCGGAACCATTCTCCATAATCGCGGCAATGTTGTCGGCATCAGTACGGCAGCAATGCTTTGGCTGGCTGCGGGACTTGGTCTTTTGATTGGGACCGGTGGTTACAACAACTACATTATTGCTTTTACGACCGTTGTAATTATTCTGCCTGTTACAATGATTACACGGAGATTATCGAATAAGCTTACAAAAACCAGAAAGATTCAAAGATTAAGAATTGTTTTTGAAGACAATTTTGAAAAAGACTTATTTGATTCGCTTGCCTCCTTTGGAGTTACAGTTAAAAAATATGTTTTACTCAATAAGTATTTTCAAGGAGATATCCATGTAAAAGAGCTGATTCTTTATTTTAGCTTACCGAAAACTAAAAACTTAGACGAAATTCTAAATTATCTTTCGGATGTTGATTATATCCATGAAATTGAGCAGTTATAACATTAAGGGTTAAGAGAGCTTAACCCTTTTAAAAATAATATTTTGAATAGAAAACCACTTGATATTTTTATCAAAATATTGTATAATATTTAAGTACGCCACTGTGTTGGAATTGGTAGACAAACTTGACTCAAAATCAAGCGCCTTCACGGGCGTGCCGGTTCGACTCCGGCCAGTGGCACCATAAGTTTTTTTGCTTTGATTAGAAAGTCAAGGCCCTTTTTTTTATACTGCAATTTTGTTAACTTACTTTAACTTTGATATTATTGCTTATTGTGATTTTTGTTTAAGGAGGTGCTGAGGAAAGCACTAAAGCCATCTCTTATTAATAGAGATAACTTTGAATTAGTTTAAAAGATTAATGCTTGATACAAACTGAAAAATAAAACAATCATATTGATTGTACATTTTGAAAGGTCTCTAGGAATGAAAAACAAGAATCAATATCTTTATAAAAATTTAATTGTATCTATTTTGATGCTAATACTTGCTCTTGCCTTTTTATTTTGTACTATTTTTGCCTGGTTTACTTTAAAAGATCATGCAAATGTTGGTGACTTTCAAGTAAACGTACAGTCTGAATATATTGTTGATGTTACTATTGGAACCTATGCTATTTCAGCAATCACGGAAGGTGAATTTCAAAAGGAGTATCAACTTGCTTTTTCTGAGGGAAGTTTGGTTTCATTGGAAGATCTGCCGATATATGATCCCCTCGGGATTACCAATAATGAATATAAAACCTGCCTTGCAATTAATTTAAATTTTTTTTGTAACTGTTGATGATGTAACTCTTGCTATTGTGGCCTACGGAAGTAGTGATTTTATAACTAGTGCCCCCAATTGGCTAAGTAACTGTACGCAAATTGTTTCAGCAATCTACAACAATACTACGTTAAGCCTTAGCTCTGATGAAGTATCTAAATCTTTTGTCTCTTCAGGAGGGAGTGAACCGTCTAAAATTAAAACGCTTGAACTTTTTCGAGATCAATATTCTGCTGGAAATGTCTCACTTTGGTTTGTGCTGGAATATAATGTCGAGGCCTTAAATATAATCCATTATGTTAATGATGGAGCAACAACCGAGAAAATCCTTTATCATAATGACATAAGATTGGAAATAATCGATTTATGAAAATTAAGCTTGTGAAAAAATATATTCTTCTTATTTTTTTAATCATTTACACAGTCATTATGATAACGACCATTTTTGCCTGGTTTGCAGAAGCAGATTTCATAGATCTTCAAACCTCGGGTTCTAGTCTTTTAAACTATTTTGCGCGTGGAATCGGAAGTGTTGAAGATCCTTTTATTCTCAATCACAAAAGACATGTTTACCATTTAGCTTGGTTACAGAACTTAGGGCATTTTAATGGAAAAAAAATATTATTTTGAAATTGCAAATGATATTAATATGGAAGGGCTTGCAATACCGCCCATAGGAACCATCTCCTATCCCTTTATCGGAAATTTTAAAGGAAACTATCATGTCATTTCAAATTTATATATAACAAACAATAAGACGGAACTGAAAGAATATTTTGATTTCTCCCAAGTTGATTTGGGAAATAAAGTTGGCTTTTTTGGAGTAATCGATTCACCAACAAGACCATATGACCCAAACACTGCTGGATTTGCATCAGAGTTTTATCTTGAAAATGTAAATATATCCAATTCTGTTAATAACTCCGTCATTGGTATTATAGCTGGCCATAATAATGGCAATTTAAACGATATTGGTGTTTCTAACAATTCTTTTAAATTAATTAATGGAATTACAAGTGAATCAAATTTCGTCTTAATCGGTGAACTTGGGGAATACACGCAGTGGATCGGAACTCCAAGTAATTTAGGTAATAAAATTTTAATTGACCCAAATGACCCGGAGCAAATTTTTACCCCTTTATCAGCTTCAAGTCCGCCTCGCGAGGTTGTAGGCTCCGTTCCTGAACATGCTTATTTTACCCCAGAATTAGGTGTTGCCAGTGGTGCTCCAAATGCATTGTATAAAGTAACAAACATTGATAGTAACGGTACTCCGACATCGATTGTAAGAGTTTCTGATTTAGCTACTGCAACAAACAATGGTATTCCTGAAGAGTTTTGGAATCGCTACTATGAAAAATATTCGACCAATGATAGCAAAACAGCGTACATAATTCCTTCTCCCTCTTATCCTAACCCCGTTCCCTCATCCGATGATACGGTTGAGGTAGATTTTGAAGGCGATAAAATTTCAATACCTAAGTATGGCATCTGGTTTAAGCCTAAGGGGCCGGGAACTTGTGGAATAGCATTTTCAATGACTAACTTAAGTGATGATTCGGCTATGGCTGTTTACGAATTTTCTCGCGACTTAAGTGGTAATATTATTGATTGGAAAGAAAACAGGTTTGAAATACCTAAAAAAAATAACTTGAATCTTAAAAATAGTGATGTTCTTTATTTCGATTATGAAGTCAAAGAAAATTACGAATATCTTGTGGGACGCTCAACAGTTTCACCAAATACAGCTGGTTTCTTTTATCTTACATTGCATGGAGCAGGCTATCAAGACGAAGGGAAGAGTACTATTGAGAATATTGATTTTGTTATGCGTGAAAGCAATAATCAATTCCCAATAATATCTGCTGAAAATTATAAACTAAATAATACGCTCTTAACTTTTGATGGGATATCTGCTTCAACTGGATTGATGTATTTTAATAAGAATATCTTTAATTCCAGAACGGCTGTATACTATTATAGTGCAGTTGATTTAGTTATTATAAGAGAAACCACCTCTGGAACTCCTGATTCTGCCCAAGCTGATGAGTCGAATCTCGATGCTATTTTTTATAACTGGATGGCTAATTATTTAAATGATCCCTAGCCCGAACAGATAATTATGGCTTTTAAAAACCGAAAAACAATTTTAATGGTGCCCTTGAAAGAGGGCATTTTTTTATATGTGTTTGCTTTAATTAGATTATGAATATTAAAATATACAATAAATTTATTTACATAGAAATTCGGATTGTTTAGAGAAATAATAAAAAGCTTAAAAAAATTTGATGGTTTTTTTAAAATTGACGCTAGTATTATGGATAAAAGCTTAATGCTTTTCTTAAAGCAAAAGATGAAACAATTATGGAAAGCAAAAAAGAAGAAATTAATAAAACAGACATTTTATAGTAGCTTGCTAGGTTATCTACAAAATTATCAACTTAAAACCTTTTAAAGACAATAGCATATAGGGCAAACAATTTCAAAAAAAACAACTAGTTTTATGAATTAAAAAATTTATTTAATACTATCTAAAAAAGTTAGCATTTTTTTTAGCAGAAATCTGAAATATTATATAAGTTTTGTGAAACATTATTAACATTTACATGTAACAAGATAACAAATCATAATTAGAGGATAATACTATCAGGATAAGAATTCTAGATATTAACTATGATAATGAAAAGTGTAAATAAAAAACGATTTTGATTTTACAATCAAGAAAGGCTACTTTTTTCAAGTAATACTTCGAATAGAAAACATCTTCACATTTAGAAGAAAATGATGGCGTTTAACATGTTTTTAAATTTGTAAGGAAATTAAAGTCTTAAAATGACATGCATAAAAAAATTTTTATTGCTTGAAATTGATGGATTATGGTATAATATGACCAGGTGGTCATTATATGAAAAGTAAAATATTGGATGCAGCAATTAAAGAGTTTTCAGAAAAAGGTTATCATTCCGCTTCAACAAACATCATTCATAAAAATGCCGGTGTTTCGAAAGGAGCAATTTTTACTCATTTTCAATCAAAAGCAGAACTCTTTTATCAGGCTTTTAAATATTGTGCGGAGGCAGTTATCCTTGAGTATCAAAAAAACACTTTTTCTAAAATTTATGATTTTTTTGAACGACTAACTGCGATTACCTTTTGGAAGCTTGAATATTTTTCGAAGTGCCCGCACATTTATCGAGTTATTACTTTGGCTATTTCGGAAAGTCCTCCCGAAATAAAGGAAAAAATTAATGTTGAATTACAGAAATTTTTAGATTTATCCGGTGATTTGTTTTTTTCAAAAGTTGACAGAGAGAGATTTTCTGATGATTACTCGGAAGAAGAAATTTTCTTTTTTTTCAGAATCGCTCTTGAAGGGTTGCAAACATATTACTTAAAACAAGAACTTTCATTTGAAAGTTTTAACCAAAATAAGAGTCTGGGTTTAAAATTTATCAAGACAGTATTGAAAGGAATGGAAAAATGAGCGAAAATATTTTTGAAATTAAGGATTTGTTTTTTAAGTATCCGAAAACGGAAAGCCAAATCTTGAAAGGATTAAATTTTGCGGTTGAAAAAGGGAAAATCGTCGGTTTGCTCGGTCCAAACGGTGTCGGTAAATCAACAACGATGAAAATTTTGATTAAGCTGATAAGCGATTATCAGGGGGAGATTCTTTACAAAGGGAAGAACTTAGCAGCTTATGATAAGAACTTTTATGAAGAGATTGGAGTCTGTTTTGAATCACCGATTCATTTTGGTAAATTAACTGCTTTAGAAAATCTTAAATACTTTTCCCGCTTTTATAAAATCAAAACTGATATAATAGAACTTCTAAAGAAGGTAAATTTAAAAGCGGCGATGAATCAAGAAGTGAGAACATTTTCTAAAGGGATGAAAGTCCGTTTGAACTTTGCGAGAGCATTGTTGAATCAACCGGAAGTGTTGTTTCTTGATGAACCAACAAATGGGCTCGATCCGGTTAATGCGAGAATAATTAAGGACTTGATTTTTGATTTTAAGAAGCAAGGCGGAACGGTTTTTATTACAACTCATTTAATGGGCGATGTAGAAGAATTATGTGATCAAGTAATTTTTATTACTTCCGGTAAAATAACTGAACAAGCAAATCCCAGAGACCTTAAGCTTAAATATGGAAAAAAAGAAGTAAAGGTTGAATATTTAGAAGGAAATAAATTAAAAAGTAATATTTTTGAACTTAAGAGTTTAGGCACGAACGATGAATTTCTTGATTTAATTAAAACCCATGAAATCGAAACGATTCATACCGGTGAGACAACTTTGGAAGAAATTTTCATCATGGTTACAAAAGAGGGTTTCAATGAGTAAGATAATAAGGCTTGTAGAAGGAGAAATGGTTCGACTTTATAAAAACAAAATCCTTCCTGTATCTCTGTTTGTTACTTTGCTCTGGATTTTTATTATTGCTTTTTCAACACGTGAAGAAATCCAAGGCCTGCTTCCAGCAATTTTAGTTATTGATTCCGCAATGCTCAGTATTATTTATCTTGCTGCTGCCTTTTATTTGGAAAGGCAGGAAGGAGCAATCAAATCTTTATTTGTTTCGCCACTTACTTCAAAAGAGATTATAATTTCTAAAATTATCTCAACAATTATAACAAGTCTTATCTCAACAATAGTTATCATTTTGACTTTTTTACTGGTTCATAAAGCAGAGGTTAATTTATTTTTGTTAATTGTTTATACAATTTTAATTGTCTTTACTCATAGCGCGATTGGATTTGTGATTGTTTTAAACTGCCGGGATTTTGCACAAATGCTTGGGCTTTATGCCGCTTATGCGATACTTTTCTTTCTTCCGACAGTGTTTTTCTTACTTCAGATAATTCCCGACTCATGGGAAGTGTTGTTATTGGCATCGCCCACGCATTCTTCAATGCTTCTTCTCCAAAGTGCAATTTTGGAAGCAGAGTTATTATTTGAATTGGTTGCTTTTTTCTATCTTTTGATTCTCGGGCTCTCTTTATTTATATTTTATGTAAAGAACAAATTTAAAGAATATTCGGTGCTGGGGTGATTGTCTTGAGAAAGTATTTGGAATTATTGAAATATGAAATTAAAACCTTATATAAAGATTCTACCAATCTTTTTATGATTATCTATCCGTTTATGATGCTTGCGCTTCTTGCTTTTTTAGTTCCGGAGATAATCAAACCCGCTAATGCAGAGACTGCGCGTATCGTGCTCTTAATTGCTTTATCTTTATCTTTGATGGTCGGAGCTTATATTTCTGGAGTATTAATCGGTTTTTCTTTTATTGAAAACAAAGACGAAAATACAATTCTAAGTATAGCCGTAACACCGACGTCTCTTTCCGGTTATATAATGTTTAAAATAGTTTTCGCAATTATAATGTCGTTTTTCAGCAACCTCCTAATTCTAGGTGGCTTAAAGTTGCTTGCAAGCGACCATTATGTTATTATTGCAGGAATCAAGACCATTAAGCTCTTAGATAATCTTGGTTGGAGTAAGGTTTTAATCTTTTCTTTCGTCAGTAGTTTATTTGTTCCTGCAGTAGCTTTACTATTTGGGACCTATGCGAAAAACAAAATCGAGGGGTTTGCGTTTTTAAAAGGCGGAGCACTTGTCATTATGCTTCCTGTTCTGACAATTTTAAAAATCTTTCAAAACCAATTCCAATATATTTTGGGAATTCTCCCAAATTTTTGGCCCCTGAAAGCAATGTTGAACGAAGCCACGCAAAGTAATGATTCAAGCAATTTGAGTTATTATGGGTATATGTTAATTGGAATTATATATTTTGCTTTAATCTTTATTTTTTCTTTCCGAAATTTTCGGAAAAGAATCCATGATTAAGAATATAAGTTTTGGAGTTTGATTCTAAGCTTAATTATGCTGGGGAGGAGATCGCTAAGTATGAAAGAACAAAGACATAAGGACGGAAAGAAGGAATGTATGGTTTGTAGAAACTTCATATTGGATGAAGACAGCCTTTTTGATATCTGTGAAATTTGTGGCTGGAAGAATGATGAACTAGCACTTGAGAAGCCTTACAACCTAGTGGAGTTCCTAATAGGCAGAAGGACGCCCTTTCGAATAACAATACTTAAGTATGCTGTCCTCAAGCTGGATAGATAAAGCAGCTTAGTGATGATTAAGGCCTTGCTTTTTTTAAATTATAATGTTATTATTTAGATATGTATATTATTGGTTAATTACTATAAAGAACTCTTTACATGATTTTGTAAACCTAATTTTCTTATTTATACAGACATATAATGTATATTAGAGGTTAATTTTTTGTGTTAAGAGATCTGGAAGGGAGTAAATATGAGCGGGAAATTTAAATATGGTTTCATTTTTTTGTTCTTATTTTTTAATATTTTTATTTTTTTAGGTTGTGAAAAAGAAAAAGAAACATTAGCTACACCAATAAATTTAAAGTGTTTAGATTCCTTACTCACTTGGGATGAAGTTCCCGGTGCAAGTAATTATGTAGTGTATGTTGAAGGGGTTGACGGTTCACCTTTTTTTCCACAAGTCCTAATTTTGATCTTGAAGAACTTGAATTAGATGCAAATAAAGAATATGGTATCCAAGTTCAGGCATTAGATGAGAGCGGAAAGTATCTTGACTCTGATCTATCTAATAAGATTAAATATCAAAAAAAGTTAGAAAAGCTTGATACCCCTAATGTAACGCTGGATCAAACGTTCTTAGCATGGGATAATGTTGAGGGAGCTCATTGTTATCTAGTTAGAGAAGGGGACAATTCATACTATATAGATGGAGTATATTTTTATATACATTCATTTGACTATTTTGAACCGGGAAATAGTTACTCAATAGAGGTCATAGCCTTAGGAAATCCCAATCAAAACTTAAATTCAGACCCTTGTGTAATAAATATTACACTTCTTGATAAACCGGTTCTTACTATATCCGATACGATCTTAAGTTGGAATGAAATTCCTGATGCCCAGTATTATAAAATTGAAATTGAAAATTACACCTTTAGCGTTCCTGATTTAAGTGTCAATATTTCTTATTTGTATCCTTACTTTATTGCGGGCAGGAATTATGAAGTAAAGGTTACTCCCGTGAACAGTTCGGGTAATTATGATAATACATTTTCAAGTGAAAAAATAATTATAAAATATAAGAAACCGCTTAATACACCTAATATTAAAATAAATGGAAGTATTCTTAGTTGGGATCAAGTTAATAATGCTTCCGCTTACAAAGTTGTAGTCAGCGACTATGAAGAAATAGCTGAGGATTTAAGTTTTGATTTAGAAACTGTTTCCGGATTAACCGGAGGAGAAAAGGTTATAGTTTATGTTATTGCGCTTCCCAGTAACGATTCTGATAGTTTTGTCTCTTCTTTTCCAAGTTTAAAAATTGATTATACTGTACCATACCCGAAGCTAGACACACCGAAAGTATACATTAATAGGAGTAATTTGTCCTGGGATGAGGTTCCTAACGCTGTTGGTTATGTAATCATAGTTGATGATTATGAGGTTGAAGTCCAAACAACAACTTATGATTTAACAACTTTGGAAGAATTAATACCAGCCAAAACTTACGATGTTTGTATCTATGCAGTTGGCGATCCTAATAAGAATTCAAATTCTTTAATAAGTAAAAGCGTAAGCTATACAAAAGAGTTTGTTAAATATGCTCAGCCTACGAATATTGTTAAAACAGAGAGCGGATTTTCCTGGGACCAAGTCGAGGGTGCAGAAGAATTTGTTGTTTGGATTGATGGAATTGAAGAAACTTTTTATCAAGTTGAAGGAAATTGCCTTAATATAAGCGAGAGCTATTTTACTAGAGGTGTTGAATATCAGGTTTATGTAAAAGCGGTTGGAAACGGAACGAAATATTATAGTTCAGATTTCTCTTTACCCATTACTTATCAAAGAGATTTACTGCCAGAATTAGATAGTCCCACTTTGACTTTAACAGGTAACCTATTAACCTGGAAAGAGGTTGCTGGTGCTATTAAGTATAGGGTAATTATTGACGATATCGTTGTTGAAACAGATAATCCAAACCTTGATTTGGCTATGGTTGAAGATCTAATTCCGGTAACTTCCTATGAGGTTTATGTAGTTGCTGTTGGTGATGACCTAAACTTTGGAGATTCTAGTCCAAGTAATTTTATCAACTATACAACACCGAAAAGAAAACTAGAAGCTCCAAATACTTTTGATATTTTTGAATCAGTTATTACCTTTAATAAAATCAGTTATGCAAGCTTATATCATATTTATATAAACGGCGAATATGTAACTGAAATTACACACAATAGTTTTGATTTCTCAATTATTTGTTTGGATGAAGGTGAACATTTTATTGAAATAATTGCTTTGGGCGATGATTCTAAGTTTATTAATTCCGATCCAAGCGAAAAACTTTACTTTACGGTGTTGCCAAAACTTGAAGCCCCTTTGCTCCAGGTTTTTGAAGATGTTTTGTTTTGGAATAAAATAGAAAATGCAGTAAAATACAAAATAATTGTAGAAGATCTTATCATAGAAACAACTCTAACCTCTATCGGTGTGAGCAAAATATGTGGTTTAGAAACAAATACCATTTATCAGGCACGAGTTATTGCTGTCGGTGATTTCATAAGCTTCGGTTATTCTGAACCAAGTAGCAGTGTTGATTTTACTAGCAGTCCATTTGTAAATGTCTCAAATGCAGTTAGGAATTACGAAACAATTTCCTTAACTATGTTTGCTGATGAGGAATATGTAATAGATATTTTTGAACAGTTTTCTAAATCAGAAATTGATATCTATGAGTATTATCTTAAGAGTTCTAATGAAGAAGTTGTTAGTGTTCAAGGGAAAAATCTAATAGCTAAGAATTCAGGACTAGCAACAATTTCAGTTGTCTTATTTGATCGTTCGAAGGGAACTTATTATATTGCCTCTTCCGCAACCATTTATGTTATTAATGAAAGCACGATGATTGAAATTTGGACAGCTGAAGACCTTATTAATATGAACAATAATTTATCTGGACATTATATTCTAAAAAGTGATATTGATTTATCCGGTATAACTTGGATGCCAATCGGATCTCCATCGAATAATCATTTTACGGGAATGTTTGTTAATCCAGATGGCCATGTGATTAAGAATTTAGAAATTCCTTCTCACCAAGAACTGAGCAAAGCAAATTATAATCATTCTTATGGTGCTTTATTTGGCGGCCTCTTGTATGCTTACATAGATGGAATAATCTTAGAGAATGTCTTTATAAATGTAACCGATTATGAAGATGATAGATTTTATTCATCTGCTGCCGGAATCACTTATTCAATGATTGGGGGAATGGTTAAAAACTGTGTAGTTAGAGGAACGATTCTTGCTCAATATAAGTGTGGAGGAATTGTTGTGAATAACAATGATGGTTCTATTGTCGGCTGTAAATTTGAAGGAATTGTGAAAACGATGATGGAGTTTGGCGAATTCGGTGCTGGCGCTGGTGGAATTGTAGCTCATTCCGGAACCTGGTATAACAGAGGTATTGTTTCGGATTGCTCAGTAATCGCAACCGTAGTTAGTCCTGATACTGCTGGAGGAATAATTGGAATCCACATATATAATTTTCCAATCCCAAACTGTTGTTTCAAAGGTTCTTTAGAAGGCGGAAGGTACCAAGGAGAGAAATTTGGATATACAAGACACGAAACAATGCCAGAGACATGGTCTTAAGTTTTGATTTCTTAAATGCTACCGAAACAGGTAGCATTTTTTTGTGGAGGGAAATTTGTAAAAGAGTAGAGCTAAAAAAGCAATAATCACAGTTCTTATAATTATTTAAATTTTTTTAAAAATAGGTATTGCGTTTTACACAGTATTGGTGTATACTAGTATTGTGTATAACACAATAACAAAGAAATGGGGTGGAATTTAATGAATACCCAGTTTAAAAAAGGAGTAGTAGAACTATGTATTTTAAAACTCTTAAGTGAAAAAGATATGTATGGATTTGAAGTAATTGAAGCTTTAGCTAATTTACTATTTGTAAATGAAAATACTGTTTACCCGATCCTTAGAAGACTAACGCAGCAAGGCCTTTTTACAATCTATACAAAAGAAACAAACCTCGGTGCCCCCAGAAAATACTATCATCTTACCGCTAAAGGAAGGAAACAACTAGAAGAATATTTAAAAGAATGGAATCTTTTTATTAAAAATGTATATTTAATTTTAGGAGGAGATTATGAATAAAAATGAATATCTAAAGGAATTAAAAGAAATCTTTAAAATTAATCATGTTGATCCGAAAGAAACCGAGCAAATCATAGCTGACTATGAAGAATTATTTAATGAAGGATTGGATCAAGGTTTAACGG
The DNA here is from genome assembly GCA_012841865.1 of Acholeplasmataceae bacterium. Classification (GTDB taxonomy): domain Bacteria; phylum Bacillota_I; class Bacilli_A; order ML615J-28; family CAG-698; genus DTU067. Next base: position 18,355 of record DUTX01000132.1, read on the forward strand.
ACGAGGAAGTGGTTATTAAATTAGGTGAACCTAAGGAGGTTTTTAAGTCTTTGAAACAAGATTTAAGTTTTAAAATTAAACACCAAAGCAAAACCACGGGATTAATGGTGTTTATTACTCTGATATTGTTTTTTACTTTGGGTTATGGATTTAATTTATGGGATTACAATTGGCTTTCTTTTTTTCTGATTCCGATTACAGCGATAGTGACAAACGTTAAGGATAAGAATAAATATCCGGCGCTAAGTGTTTTTCTTTCGTTTATAATCTTTTTTATCTTTGGTGCGCGGTTCGGCTTATGGCATCCGCTTTGGTTAATCTTTTTTACAATACCGATAACTGCTATTGTTGTGCATGTTGAAAAGAAACAAGCGATAATTGCTTTAATGCCTTTCCTATCAATAATTATTTATATTTTGGTTTCCTATTTTTATCCCGTCTTTTACAAAACCGGTTGGACACTGTTTTTCCTAACGCCCATTGTCGCCTCTTTTACAAAACCCTTTACAAACACAAAAGTATGGCTGGGGATAATTTTAATTTTGTCCGTAATGATTTATATAGGACTAAGTATTAAGTTTGGAAACTGGCGCTGGCCTTTATTTGTGTTTTTGCTTCCCTTCTTTTATGGACTTCTTACTAAAATGGTTAATGTGAAATTTCCGATAAAATATTTATTGAAGCACCCAATATTGTTTGCTCTCTTTATTGCAATTATTGCAAGTTATCTAATTGTCAGCATCGTCTATCAAGGTTGGTCTTGGACTTGGACTATTTTGCTGCTGATTCCGATGTTATTTATTTATCTTGAGGAAAAATTTAAGAATATTGTCAGTTATATGCCCTTCGTTTCCGTAATTCTATTTTTCTTGTTTGGAAAATTTATTGAAGATGGGTTTAATTGGAGTTGGATGTTTTTCTTTTTGATTCCAATGACAGCTATAATAACTGATGGTCCTAAGAAAAAAGTAAAAGAACCTAGTGATTCAGCTTCGGAGTAATTTTGAGTCTATTATTATTGTTATATTGAAAAAGAAAAGCACTTCAGCTTAAAGTCGGAAGTGCTTTTAAAATTCCCTGAATAAAATATTTAAAATAGCATTCTTTAATTCATAATCAATATTTAAGGCTTGGATTTCAAGTATCAATTCTTTTACACTGAGATTTTCAGCAAGTAAGCCTTCCCGGTTTTGGTTATAACGAGGACAGAAGAAACCAATCTCGGTTTTTACGGAAGTTTCATAAGTGGACCTATCCAGTAAATCCATGATTTTATTTATATAGTCAAAAGAAGAATCAATAATATCTTCGGTCTCAGTTTCTAATCTCAGAGTCACCTTTTCTCCTGCTTGGGGATTAATTGTTAAGCTATATGCTTTTAAATTAGAATCGTATTCATAAACTACAGAAGAAGAGATTTTAACGTTCGGGACAATATTTCTGAAACAAAGTTTGATTTCTCTTTTCTTAGGAAGAATTGCTTTTTGATCTTGGACTTCTATTTCTAACTCAAGAGCTTGTTTTTCAGCTTTTAAGGTGAAGATGGTTAGTGCATAAAAACCATTCTTATAAGCTAGGGTTTCGCCATCATCTTCATATAAAACAAATTGATTGTCATTACCGGGGAAAATTTGAACATTGAGAATTTCCGGATTTTTGTATTGATTATCTTCCGTTAGTTCCGCTAGCGGAATAATCGCTCCCGCTTTTGCAAAAGCATTGATTTCCTCAATTCCGCCATATAAGGAATAATGGTGGTTACCTTGATAGACATCACCATTAAAGAAGTTAAACCAAAGGCCTTCAGGAAGCCAAACATCAAGTCGTGAACGGTTCAAATCTTTAATCAGCGGCGTAATGAAAGGCGCAACCAACATTTCTGAACCGAAGAAGTAGATGTTCTTTTGTCTGTAAGCTTCTTCATGGTAGGGATAATGATAATAAAGCGGGTAGATTAAGGGAAGACCGTATTCCGAATTAAGATAGTTCATCGAGTAAAGATAAGGAATCAGTTGATGACGCAATCTTAAATAATAGGTTGTAATTTTTTCGGTATTTAAATCCCAACGCCAAGGTTCCCGTTTATGATAATATTTATTGGTGCTGTGAAGACGCATTATCGGGCTAAAGACACCGAATTGCACCCAACGGGTATAAAGCTCGGGTTCCTCTTTTCCAAAACAATGGCCTCCGATATCATGACTCCACCAGCCATAACCGACATTGGCTGCGGTGGCTGTGAAATAGGGTTGGAAGGCAAGGCTTTCCCAAGTAACATGGGCATCACCGGAAAAACCGATTGGATAGCGGTGTCCGCCCAATCCCGGCCAACGGGAAAAGACAAAACCGCGTTTCTTTCCGTCACGCCCTAAATCCAAAAAGTGGAGATGATTAAGCATCCATAAGGGATCCAGTCCCGGAAACTTAGAAGTTGTTCCTTGTTGCCAATCTATCCACCAAAAATCAACACCCATTTCTTCCAAAGGATGATGAGCGAAGCGGAAATAGGCTTCCATAAACTTCGGATCGGTGCAATCAAAAGGTACCGGTTCCTTTGTTTCTTGATTTATCCCCATAAATTCCGCCACTTGCGGATAGCATTCTTCATAAGCTCTGATTCCGGAAGCGGGATGGA
>DUTX01000133.1 GCA_012841865.1 Acholeplasmataceae bacterium
TTGGAAAATGGCGGCCCTTATAGATATATTTATTTAGTAAGTACTACTTATTTAGTTATTAGTGTTTTATTTAGTAATGAAATAATCATAATATAACTTAATATGAAATTATCATAATATACTCATAGTTTTTTAAAATTTAAAGGGAAATCAATTGACTTTTGTTGGGAACTATAGTAAAATATACAAGCGTGCAAATTTGCATTACTATTTTATTTTGTGGGAGAATTTTTTTTCTTTTCCATATTCTTTCTTGCATTCTTCGACAAATTATGATAAGATAAGTAAGGAAATTTTTATCAAATAACTAGGAGAAGTTTTATGGTAGAGAAGAAGCAAGAACCCGTCGCTTTATTACCAATGCCGGTGGAGAAAAAGAAACCGCTCAAGTTAAAGCGGCACGAAAAGAGAAAACTCCGAATCATCAACAGGCTTATCGCCGGTGAAATAAACGGTCCAAAAGCAGCAAAAATGTTGAAGATTACAACCAGACAAGTAAGGAACTTAAAACGTCAAGTTCTCGAAGAAGGTGAATTGGGAGTTGTTCATAAGAACCGTTTTCACAAACCAATAAACACTTATGATGAAGGCATCAGAAAGGAATTGGCTCAAATATATCGGAAACAATATAGAGGAACCAATTTTACTGAATTTGCAAGAATCATGCAAGATCAGGGTTATGATCTTTCTCGCAGTACGATTTATAATATTTTAAGGGAAAACAGAATTCGTTCTCCTCAAAGAAAACGGAAAAAGAGAAAGAAAAAAACTGCTAAAACGGAGAATGTGAATGTAAATGCTACAACGACAAATCAAGAAGGAAATCAAAATCGGGAAGGTCAGAATCGGTCATAATCACCCTATTGCCATACAAAGCATGACCAATACCCGCACCAAGGATATCGAAGCAACCGTCAAACAAATCAAAAGTTTGGAAGCGGTCGGTTGCGAAATTATTCGCGTGGCCGTTTTAAATGAAGACGATGCAAACGCCCTTGGGGAAATTAAAAAACAAATCAATATTCCCTTGGTTGCCGATATTCATTTCAATTACAAACTAGCTTTAATCGCTTTAGAATCCGGAATTGATAAGCTCAGAATCAATCCCGGAAATATCGGCGATATCGAAAGAATCAAGAAGGTTGTAGAAGGGTGCCGGGCAAAAGGCGTCCCAATTAGAATCGGTGTTAATTCCGGCTCGCTTGAAAAAGACCTTTTAGAAAAATATCAAGGTCCGACCGCCGAAGCGCTTGTAGAAAGTGCAAAAAGACATGTGAAAATCTTAGAGGACCTAAATTTTTATGATATCGTCATCTCCATCAAAGCATCGGATGTAAAAAGGACGGTCGAAGCCTATGAGCTCGCTAGTTCCGAATTCCCATATCCGCTTCATATCGGTGTAACCGAAGCAGGAAGTGCTAAAAGCGGTGCCATCCGCTCCGCAATCGGACTCGGAATCTTACTCCACAAAGGCATCGGCGATACACTCCGTGTCTCATTAAGCGCCGATCCTGTTGAAGAGATTAAGGTTGCGAAAGCGATTCTTTCCGATTTAGGTTTATACGATAAACCAATCTTAATCAGTTGTCCGACTTGTGGAAGAATCCAATTCGAAATGTTAAACATTGTAAACGAGATCGAAGATTATTTAGAGACGCTCGGCAACCGAAATCTCAAAGTCGCCATTATGGGTTGCGCAGTTAACGGTCCCGGAGAAGCATCCGAAGCCGATATCGGAATTGCCGGCGGCAGAAACGGCGCTTTGCTTTTCAAAAAAGGAAAGATTATCCGGCGTATAGAACAAGAAAATATTATATCTGAACTAAAAAAAGAAATTGAAGCCATGATTAACGAATAATCATGGTCTTTTTTTATTAACGAATATTTCATAATTTTTGGGTATTGTATATGGACCAAAAAAATGTTATATTATTCTTAGTCAAACAGAGGTGAAGTTATGGAAAAGGTTTTAGAGATAACTGAGCTAAAAAAATATTACGGTAAAGCTCGAGGGGTTGAAAGTGTCAGTTTCGATCTCCATCAAGGGGAAATCCTAGGTTTTGTCGGCCCAAACGGTGCCGGAAAATCAACCGTCATCAGAACGATTATGGGATTGATCCAAAAAACTGCAGGTTCAATAAAAATATTTGGAAAAAATCCTAATCCCGAAACGAATGCTTTAATCGGCTATCTGCCAAGTGAGATCTTCTTATATCCGGAACTCTCGGTTTATAAACAACTCGTTTATTTTTCAAAAATCAGAAAAGTGAATACAGACAGAATTTTAGAACTTTCAGAACGTTTGAATCTGGACTTAAACAGAAAAATCCGTGAACTTTCTTTCGGAAATCGTAAAAAAGTCGGCATTATCACAGCTTTATTACACTCTCCGAAAATTATCATCCTTGATGAACCAACATCCGGACTTGATCCTTTAATCCAACAAGAATTCTTTGCGATTTTGGAAGAAGAGAAAAAACACGGAGCATCGATTCTGCTTTCCAGTCATGTTTTAAGCGAGATTGAAAAAATCTGCAACCGCGTGCTCTTAATTAAAGAAGGAGAAATTCTCTTTTCTGATTCAATTGAAAATCTGAAAAAGAATGAATACAAAAAGGTCTTTGTAAGTCCCGTGCTTGAAGGAGTTAAACTGGAAGGATTGGAATACTTGGGAAAACATAATAGTCAAACAATTTACTCATTTAAAGGCGATATAAACCACTTGGTCCAACAATTATCTTACTACCGCCTCCAATCTCTCCGCATTGAAGACCTTGATCTTGAAGAAATCTTTATACATTATTATCGCAAGGAGAAAGAAAATGATTAATTTTCAAGTATTGAAAATGGAAATGAAAAGATCCTTCAAAAGTCTTCTTGGTTGGAGTCTTTCGATTGGCATTTTTCTCTATATTGTTGTAATTATTTATCCGCTGGTTAAAGATTTATATAATCAACTTTCCGGAGAATTACTGGAAATACTTGAAAACTTCGGAGGGCTACCGAAAAATGAAGTCGAGTATTTCGCAACCGAAGGTGGCATGCTCTTACAGCTTTTCGGTGCTGTCTATGCGGCGTTCACAGGCTTTAACCTAATCAGCCGTGAAGAAAGAGAACAAACGACCGATGCGATTTTTTCCCTTCCTGTCTCAAGAACTACTTTCTTCTTTACAAAACTAACTGTCGCCATCTTGCAAATGATTTTCTTTACAGTCTTCATTATGCTCTGTAGTTTCTTTGGCTTTTTATCAATCAAAAGCAATGCAGACCTTTCTCGCTTCTTCATCTACATGGCGATATATTTGCTTTTATTAATTGTTGTAGTTCTACTTGGAATGAGTTTAGCGTGTTTCTTAAAAAGAAGCGCAAAATCTGCAATCGCCCTCGTGATTCCGCTACCACTGTATTTACTTACTCTTATTTCTTCTTTAGTAAAAGACGAGCTCTTAAAGAAATTAAAATACCTCACCCCTTTTACCTTTAGTGATCCGGTCACGTATTTAAAACTGGGAGAGAGTTTCGAATATATTAGTTTTATTGTAACAGCAGGCGTGAGCATAGTCTTAACTGTTATTGCTATAATCTTATATCGAAAAAGAGAATTTACAAATTAAAATGGTTCTGCAAAATGCAGAACCTTTTATTCTTCTTCGAAATAAGTTTCCGTTTCAACTTCAGGTAAAGCAGTAACACGACGAAGACTGCTTTTAATTTTTCTTGTTCTAACACCGACAAGTTTATCCAGTTGCTCGTTGGCTTGGGTGATCTTCTTCTGTGCATCTTCCAAGACTTTACCGAATTTATCAAACTCGGTTTTGACAGCACCAAGAATTTTCCAAACTTCGCCACTCCGTTTTTGAATTGCTAAGGTCCGAAAACCCATCTGCAGAGAGTTCAACAAAGCCGCCATTGTTGTCGGTCCGGCAAGATTGATTTTATATTCTCTTTGTAAGACTTCTAAAACTCCGCTTTTAACCGCTTCCGCATACAACCCTTCTACCGGCAAAAACATAATTCCGAAATCGGTTGTATTCGGGACATCGATGTATTTATCATGAATGTCCTTCGCAAATGTCTTTAACTTCCTGACCAAATTGGTCTGCGCACTTTTAATTTCATCCGCTGAACCGCTATCATATGCTTCCAAGAGGTTTTGATAATCAACCAAGGGAAACTTCGCATCTATCGGAAGATAAACAGTGTCACCGTCACCAGGCAATTTGATAGCGAAGTCAACGCGGTCTTTGCTGCCTTTCTTGGTAACAAATTGAGTTTCATATTGATCGGGCGTCATTATTTCTTCTAAAATGTTCGCAAGTTGAATTTCTCCAAGCCTTCCTTGTGTTTTTACATTTGTGAGTACCTTCTTTAAATCTCCGACGCCTCTGGCCAGATTCTGCATTTCCCCGAGCCCCTTATAAACTTCTTCCAAACGCTCACTGACAAGTTGAAAAGATTTAGAGAGCCGGTCTTCCAAAGTTTTTTGGAGTTTTTCATCAACCGTATGCCGGATTTCTTCTAGTTTCTTGCTGTTGTCCGCCTGTAAATTTGCGATCGCTTTTTCAACCGTTATTCTGATATTCTCAAGTTTGGTTTCGGTGAGAGTTGCGGAAGAAGTCAGGGACTTTTCAACGCTTTGGCGGATGTTTTCAAGTTTTAATTCAGTCTCACGGGCATTATTTCCAAAAGTGTGATTAAGTTGTGTCAAATTAGCATTAAGTGATTCCATCAATAATTTGGAGAATTGTTCGTTACTTTTATTCAACAAGCTTCCAAAACTATCAAGCGCCGTATGAATTGAACTGATAATCTCCCCACGATTAGCATTCAATTTTCCTTCCATGTCTTTGTCAGACCGTTTAAAAAGTAACAGCAAAAGAATCCCCACCAAGGTGAGAAAACTTAAACTGACGAGAACCAAAATAATGATTTCAACTTCTTTCATACAACACCTTATCCTTTATTTTTTCTATTGGTTTGCTTCCGATACTGGGCATCGATATAGGCCCTTTTCATTTTCCTAAGCTCTTTATCAATCAATTGTTTGCGTTTTTTCTTATATCCAGGTTTAACCTTTTTACCTAAAGGTATGCGCGCTTGAATTTCTTTCAGCGCTTTTTCTTTCTCACTTAAGCCGCGTTTTGCACTCCTGATTTTGGTTGGCACCAATGCGCCATCTTTTAGGGCTTTGTAAGCACATTTCAATCCCCTTCTTTCCAGATTCTTGACATAATCGTCATCTTCATAATCATAAAAAGAAATCGCAGTACCGGTAAAATCCATTCTCCCGGTTCTTCCGGTCCGGTGAATATAAAATTCTAAATCGGCAGGAAGCTCATAATTGATAACATGGCTCACTCCGACGATATCCATGCCTCTGGCAGCAAGGTCGGTCGCAACCACATATTGGTAGCTTCCTTCTTTGATTCTTTTTAACACCTGACGTCTTTCCCGTGGTTTTAAATCACCGCTTAAAATCCCCGGCTTTAACCCGCAGTTGCCAAGATAAGCTGCTACTTCATCCACCTTTTCCCTGGTATTAACAAAAATCAAAGCGAGATAAGGCTGAAAGATATTTAAGAGTTCATAAAGTAATTGATTTTTGTCTTTGTTTTTAGTAGGAATAAAAACATGTTCAATTTCTTCTTTAGAAATTTGTTTTTCGGTTAAGTCAACAGTAACAAACTTCTGTAAATATTTATTGAAGAACACAATTAAATCTTGGTTAAGGGTTGCGGAAAA
>DUTX01000134.1 GCA_012841865.1 Acholeplasmataceae bacterium
ACTTTGTTTTTCCGAAACGCTTTTACAACTTGCGATTTCGCATAAGCAATAGCTTCTTCTTCAGAATAAACTGTCTTGACTTCTTTGATTTCATAGAAGTATTCCTTCTCAATTTTTATAAGACCAAGTGTTTTTAATTCGCCAGTTTCAGATTCATATTCCTGAAAACTAACTTTATGTTTATTTAATTTCTTAGAAAAAAAATAATAATTTTTTTTGATTTCCATCCTTCCGGTCCTAACAGTTTCGACTTTTACTTTCCGAATCGTATAATCGTGATACCTCAACACTTCCGCAATCACATAACCTTTGGCACGGATATTTTCGACAGTGCTATCTAAATGAATCAGTTCGCCGCTGATAAGAAGAGTCCCCTTTTCAACATAAACTTCTTCTTGTACCAGCACCAAACCTCTTTCAACATGATACTTTTTCACTATCCCCGATTCTTTCGCATAAATCGAACCTGGGGTTTTATCTTCCACTATCGGAGCGTTTTTTATCTCTCTAATGTCAATGTAAAGAGTCGCGCCGTTTCTTCTGATTCCAATCCATTCATAATGATAGAATTCACTGCGGAGATCGGTATTAATTGTGGTTAAGTTTTCTTTTAGAAAGCCAAGAGGACCAAAGCGATCGAAATATTTGTCAAGATAGGAAAGAACTTCCGGATTATAAGTATCAGGGTCAGTAAAAATAACTTCGCGGATTGATTTGCTTTGAATAATCAAAGCAAAAATGATTATTAAAGTACCAATGATCGTAATTAAATGTTTCTTGACTACAGTTTTTAATTTGGATGTTGTTAAATCAAGATATTCCAAAGGAATTATTTTTGAGATTTCTTCCAAATTCCGTTTGTCGGTAATGAATTCCAGCTTTTCTTCCACTACTCTCAGGTTTTTAATTCGAAAGCGGTTAAGATGGATCAGATTGGATTTTGCGGTCGAAACGGCATATTTCTTCATTTTAACCTTCGATTAACACCTGGTGGATGGAGCCAAGCACTTCAATCATGTAACTGTCCATCTGAGTTAATTTTAAAAATTTTCCGACAATCGTATAAAAATCGACCCTAATCAATTCCTCATTTAAATCAAGAAGCTGAGTGTAATTTTCAATCACGATCCGTTCATTGTGGTAAATCGTCAATTTAAGATCCGATCCTTTTCTCATATACATCACCTAAAGAATTATATGAAAAAAGAGCAAATAAAATAATCAAATGAAAAAAAGAACTTAATATCATCAAGTTCTCTTTATTTCACTTAGCGCGAACGACGATAAGCGTGCTTTCTTGCTGCGCGCTTTTTCATTTTTTTAATGTCGCTCGGTTTCAGATAGTGCTCTCTCTTACGTGCTTCTGCAAGGACGCCGTTTCTAGATACATCTCTTTTAAAGCGTTTAAGAGCTTCTTCAATTGTTTCATTTTCGCGAACTACGGTTTTTGGCATTTCTTCTTCGTCCCTCCTTCCACCACGTAATTTACTCAAGTATTATAACATAGATATGATTAAATGTAAAGCAATTTCTTGTTTTTCTCGGAAAAAAAGTCGATTTTTGGAAAAGTATCAACCCAAGCTTGAAATGGGATTTACTATCAAACCTAAATTTGATATAATAGGTATAAATAGCCATTTCCAAATATAGAGAAAGAAAAACCCTTTACTCTCAAATTATAACATGTTTTGAAAAAAGATGCAAATTTATGAGGAGGTATAATGAAAATAGGAATTCGTGCTCACGATTTAAAGGTAAATACTTCTGAAGAGCTAGCGGCTCTAGCCCGCCATTTTGAGTTCGATTATTTACAGTTAGTGCTTAATAAAGCTTTCGGAATCAATATTGAAGAATTAAGTCCTTTCAATATTGAAAAACTGCTGGAACCTTTTCAAAAACAAAAAGTAAAAATTGCTTTGCTCGGTTCTTATTTCAACCCCGTCCATAGCGATCTCGTATTTCGAAACAATAATATTGCTCGCTTTAAAAAACATTTAGAATTTTCAAAATTCTTTGGTACTCCCTATGTCGGAACCGAAACCGGTTCCTACCAGGATTCACCCTGGACTTATCATCCCCGCAATCATCTCGAAGAATCCTATTTGGAAGTTCGGGAAATCATCCGTGATTTGGTGGGTTATGCGGAAATGGTGGATGCCTGTGTATTAATTGAAGGGGCCTATAACCATTTAATTTATAATCCTGAACTCTTAAAACGTTTGGTCGATGAGATTCCCTCCCAAAACCTTCGCGTAATTATTGATTTATATAATTACTTGAATATCAATAATTACCAAAACCAACGGGAGATTTTTAAGACCGCAATTGAACTTTTAAAAGATAAGATCACCGTCATTCACTTGAAAGATTTTATTGTTTCGGAAGGAACATTAAAACAAGTGGGACTCGGCCAAGGCTTGATGGATTATCCCTATCTGATTAGGACAATCAAAGAAAATATTCCTGATGCCGTTTTAGTTTTTGAAGGTGTTACCGGTGATGATATTAAAACTAGCCGTGAATATGTCAAAGAATTGGAGGCTAATATATGAATATCTTCCATAAATATCTTGATTTTTGTTTGGGTAAAGACCTTCCTCCCTGCGCTTTTATGATGTTGAAGAAATATGAAAAAGAACCAAAAAGTGAGTTGAAACAATCCTTAGTTGAATTTTATCCCATTCTCTTAGAATCTCGAAGTATCATCAAATATCCTTTCTTAATCGGTTATGACCGCCATTTTCAAAAAATGGAAAACCTTCATCGGCTTTTAAATGAGTTTAAAGCAAAAAAGGAAAATTCCTTAGCTTATGGACAAGCAGGTTTTCTCGCTCTGCAAATGATGGATGAAATGCTTTATGACGAATATCAGAGCCTCTGCACTGATTTTTCTGAGGTAATGAAGAACTTGCTGAGGGAAGGACTTGATTTAGAAAAAGCGCTTCTGCTCTTAGCTTCCTTAACCTATGACTATCTTGGTCCCGAATTTTTAGATTTCATTCCAAAAGATGATTATGATAATGATTTATATTTAAGATTTAAAGCTAAAGTGAAAGAAAGGTATCCGTTATGATTAAAACCTATATCAAACAATACATGGATAGTTTCCGTCCCTATAAAAGCGGCACTTGGTGCTATGAAGACGGCATCTTAATGCATGCTTTACTTTGTTTATACGAAAAAACAAATAATCGAACTTATTTTGATTTTGTAGAAAAATACTATGATGAGATGATTGATTCAGAAGGAAAGATAAAAGGTTTTACACAGAGCGAGTATAATATTGATAATATCGCTCCCGGTATTGCTCTTTTTGATATGTTTGAAAAAACAAAAAAAGAAAAATATCACCATGCAATTCTTGAATTATTTGAACAGTTAAAACATCATCCTCGAACTAAGGAAGGGAATTTCTGGCATAAAAAACGCTATCCCTATCAAGTTTGGCTGGACGGGATTTATATGGGCCAGGTCTTCTTAACAAAATTTGCACTTAAAAACAAACAAGAAGAAATCTTAGCCGACATTGACAACCAGCTTGCGAATGTTAGAAAATATCTCTTTGATGAAGAAAAAGAATTATATTTACACGCTTATGACGAACAAAAAGTCATGCAATGGGCAGATAAGGAAACAGGTAAAAGTCCAATTGTTTGGTCGCGCTCGGTTGGCTGGCTGGCTATGGCTTTACTTGAGATGCTAATCCTTAGAGCGGATGCGAATATATTAAAAATGTTTCAGGAATTAGTAAAAGGCATCGATCAATACAAACAGGACGGTATGTGGTTACAAATCATTGACCGCCCCGATGTTGAAGGTAATTACCATGAAACAAGCGGAACTATGATGTTATGCTATGCCTATTTAAAAGGAGCTCGTTTAGGCTTACTTGAGAAAGAATATTTTGAGAAAGGCAATGAAATATTTAATGCAACAATAAAGCGTTATTTCTATCAAGATGAAAATGGTTATCACTTAGGCGGTATTTGCGAAGTTGCCGGTCTTGACAACGAAAGACGCGACGGTTCGATTGCTTATTATTTATCAGAAAAAATAAAAAGCGATGAAGTAAAAGGCGTCGCTCCGTTTATCCTCGCCTATAGCGAAATTTTATAAATAATTTATAACAACAAAACTAACTAAACCCGGTTTAAGCACTGGGTTTTTCTTTTTGGGTAAATATAAGTCATTTTACAATTTTGATATATATTAGGTGCAATTTTTAATTATTGTACGAATACCACTTCATTATTTCCTTTAAAGAATATATTAATAATACCCCTGGTGTTTGAATGCAAACAGGATGAAAGGGGGTGAAACTATCAGATCAGCAATTCTTTTCTTCGGATTTTTACTTTTAAGTGGAGTTATTGGGCTCTCGCTGTTGATTCCTTTTAGCCTAGGCTTAGGCGCTGGTAGCATCTTTGTTATCGCTTTAGTTGTCATCTTTGTCCTCTTCGTCATCATTGCTGTTGTTGCTGCCTTTGTTATCTTCTTAAGTGACAATCGTAGACGATGTTAATTAAAAGGGGCTTTAGTTATCTAAAGACCCCTTTACTTTTTATGATGGTTGTTTACCGATATAGGCTAAAATACCGCCGTCAACATAAAGAATATGACCGTTTACAAAATTAGAAGCTTCAGAAGCAAGGAAAACCGCGGGTCCGGTCAAGTCTTCCGGAGTTCCCCATCTGCCTGCAGGTGTTTTGGCAATTATAAAAGCATCAAAGGGATGGCGACTTCCGTCAGCTTGCCTTTCCCGCAAAGGCGCTGTTTGCGGAGTCGCAATATATCCGGGTCCAAGCCCGTTGCATTGAATATTATATTCGCCATATTCGGAGGCAATATTTCTAGTTAACATCTTCAAGCCACCTTTGGCAGAGGCATAAGCGGAGACAGTTTCCCGACCCAGTTCGCTCATCATCGAACAAATATTAATGATTTTACCGCCGCCTTTTTTTATCATTCCCGGAATAACAGCTTTCGCACAAATAAACTGACCGGTCAAATCAATATCGATTACTTTCCTAAAATCCTCGGCACTCATTTCGATCATCGGGATTCTTTTAATAATACCTGCATTATTTACCAAAATGTCGATCGTGCCTAGGTCAGCTTCGATTTTCTTTATAAGTTCTTGAACTTGTTTTTCATCAGTGATATCGCAAACATAACCTTTCACGGAAATTCCCGCTTCTTTATAAGCTTTTAAACCCTTGTCAACAAGATCTTGATTAATGTCATTAAAAGCAATTTTTGCTCCGGCTTCAGATAAACCTTTTGCAATCGCGAAACCGATGCCATAAGAAGCTCCGGTTATCAAAGCAATTTTATTATCAAGTCTAAAGTTTTCTAATACCATACTATACCTCCATATTATTCTTTTATTATTTCAGTTACATTTTCAAAACAGAATTTCTCACCATTTTGACCTGTAATTGTAACATTTTTGACTCTAACCTTTTGAACATTATTGAAATAAAATCCTAGTTTCGAATAATCTTCAATAAAACTCATCATTGCCGGTTTGCCTGATTCTGCTTCTTCTGAGAAACTCATCTTAATGTCTTCTAAGACAACCTCAGCAATTGCTGATTCCGGTAAACCATAAAAGAATCCGGCCGAAATCTTCGTCTCTTCCGCAACTATATTTCTAAAATGGAAACTCCCGAGCGCAGGTGTTCTTTCATCAACCGGCAAAGGTTTTTTTGAATAAACATATTCGGTTTTACCATCGGGATCACAGAAATAAAACATATTGATTACAAAAGCATTTTTTACGCCCCGCATGTAAATATTATCAAACTTAACATTATTAATTGCCTTATTGCCGCGACCACGGCGAGTTTTAATTCTAAGTCCGCGGTCGGTTTCAATAAAAGCACACTTAGACACAGTTACATTCTCGGCTCCGCCGCTGATTTCGCTTCCAAAGACAACCGCACCATGCCCTTTCTCCATTAAACAATTCCGGATTACCAGGTTTGAAGTGGGTCGATAATGCTTTTTAGCCATGTAAATCTTCCCAGATTTAATCGCAATGCAATCATCACCGACGGAAAAATGAACACCGATTATTTCAACATTCCGACAAGACTCGGGATTAAGGCCGTCAGTATTGGCGGCATCTTCCGGATTTAATATTTTTAGATCATAGAAACTTAAATCATCGGAATAGAAAGGATGAATTGACCAACTGGGACTATTTCTTAAACTTATTCCTTGAACCAAAACCCGTTTACAAGCATTCAAGAAAATTCCCCGTGGTCTGTAGGCTCCGAATTTTTTCTTCGGTTCAAGCCACCAAGGCCCTAAATTACCGGAACAGTCAATTTCTCCTTCTCCAAAAATCATGACATTTTCCACGTTGATACCGGTAATCAAACTGGTGTAAATATCTAAAGGATTGCCTTCCCAGGAACCAAGAACCAGTTCATCATCCCGGCTTTTTATTACCCCGGGTAAAATCGCATAATCATCCCGGTTAATTGAGCCGATAAGTTTTGCATCTTTGGAAAGATAAATCTTGAGGTTTGATTTTAAAAACAAACTCTTGACAAGATATTTACCTTCCGGAACATAAATGATGCCGTCTTTGGGACAAGCAGCAATCGCTGCCTGAATAGAAAGCGTATCGTCGGTTATGCCGTCTCCTTTCGCTTTAAAAGCCTTGACGCTTAATAAATATTTAACTTCCGGAGTTTGAAAAGAAAGCTCGGCTTCTTGATTATCCGTTTTTAAAAGCAAATGATAGTTTTTATTAGGTTTTAATTCCGCAAGGGAAAAAACATTTTTGTTTCCGCCTGCAATTAAAACCTCACCATTTAAGAAAACTTCGTATGTTTCTTTTGTATAAAAAGGAGTGTTGTTTTCGATTTCGATGGTAATATTAAAAGCAGAAAGGAAAAGAATTTTTAATTTCATTGAATCAACCTCTTCTTAGTTAAGTTATTTTGTTTCAAAATTATTTTAAAAATCTCAAATTTTAAGACCTTTAAAAGACCTTTGAAGGAATTTTATTTTTGTGTTATAATATTGTGAGGTGAGAGGATGAAAACTATAGTAGTTAAAAAAGGCACAAACATTGATAGTATAGGTAAGGCTGTAAATTTAGTAGAGGCCGGAGGAACGATTATAGTTTTTCCGGGCCGATATGAAGAAAAACTCAAAATCAAAAAACCTAACTTAAAAATCTATGGTTTCAATCCGGAAAAAACAATCATAACCAATAATGATTATGCAAAGAAAATCCATAAGGACGGATTGGAATACAATACTTTTCGAACCTATACTTTAATGCTCGCGGCCGATAATATCGAACTGAAAAATATAACGATTGAAAACGGAAGCGGTCCCGGAGCTATCTATGGTCAAGCGGTCGCCTTACACACATTGGGAGATAAGATAAAAATTAACAATTGCTTAATCAAATCGTATCAGGACACAATTTTCTTAGGACCCTTACCGGAAGATTTAACTGTAAGATATGAAAATTTCTTACCTGCTGATGAATTAATTACAATCGAAAATGCACGCGTTTTAATTAAATCTTCAACTATCATCGGCGATGTCGACTTTATCTTCGGCTCCGCAAACGCTGTCTTCACAAATTGCCAGATTATTTCTTTGAGCTCAGGCTATGTGGCGGCACCGTCGACACCAGAAAACCAGGAATACGGTTTCACATTCTTAAATTGCACCTTTACAGGAGCAAGCGAAAATAACACTTATCTTGCTCGCCCTTGGCGTAATAACGGAAAAGCGGTATTCATTGATTGCGTTTATGAAAAACACATTAAAAAAGAAGGTTTCCACAACTGGGTGGAAGGTAGAGAAAAAACCTGCCGCTTCTATGAAACTGATTGCCGTTACAAAGGCGATTTTGAATATAAACGGGTGGATTTCCTTAAAACGCTTTCAGATGAAGAAAAAGAAAAATATACAGTTGAAAATATATTAAAATAAAGAGGGTAGAGAGCTACCCTCTCAAATTTTTTAGAGGTTAAAATATCTTTTCGCATTATAATAACAAATATCTTGAATAACCTTACCGACAAATTCTAAATCGGCTGGATACTCGCCGTTTTCGATTAAATCACCGAAATAATTGCATAGGATTCTTCGGAAATAATCATGGCGGGGATAGGAAAGGAAGCTTCTGGAGTCGGTTAACATACCGACAAATTGGCTGATTAAGCCAATGCTGCTTAAGGCCGTCATCTGCTTCAACATTCCCAAAGCATGGTCATTAAACCACCAAGCTGATCCGAATTGCATCTTACCAGGAATTTTTTCTTGGAAAGAATTTACTATAGCTGCAACAACATCATCGGCAGCAGGGTTTAAGGTATAGACTATAGTTTTCGGAAGCGAGTCTTCTTCCGCAAGAGCATCAAGTAATCTTGCAAGATTTGCTGCGAAATACCGATCGTCAATCGCATCATAGCCAGTGTTAGGTCCGAGCCTGTTTAACATTTTTGTATTAACATCTCTTAAGGCCCCGATATGATATTGTTGAACCCAATCTTTTTCGTGATATTTTTTACCGAGATATTTTAAAAGATAAGTTTTGTATTTTGAAATTTCTTCATCGGTTAAATTTTCTTTATTCAGCGCTTTTTCAAAGATTAAAGCCGCTTCTGCATATGAGGTCTTTGCATAGAGTACCACATCTAAAGCATGATCGGATATTTTACACCCAAACTGATCGAAATATTCAATTCTCTCAGCCAATGCTTTTAAGAGGTCGTTTAATTCCCGAATCGGATAACCGACAACCTTGCTTAAGTCTTCAGTCCAAGAGATAAACCAAGGAAGTTCGATATTTAAGGCTTTATCGGGACGAAAAGCCGGATAAACCTTTACTTTAAAATCTTTGTTTTGTTGGAGGGCTTGATGAAATTCAAGGGAATCCGTCGGATCATCGGTCGTACAAATTACTTCAACATTACAGCGCTCAATCATCTTCCGAGCGGTTAGGGTTTCTAAGGCTTTGTTTGCTTTTTGATAAATATCTTTGGCAGTTTTAGGATTAAGAACTTCTTCGATACCAAAGAAGGTTTTTAATTCCATATGGGTCCAATGGTATAGCGGATTTCCGATTGTATAAGGAACCACTTCCGCCCAAGCTTGAAACTTTTCTTCATTGGTAGCGGAACCAGTGATGTATTTTTCTTCAATTCCATAAGTTCGGAGGGCTCGCCATTTATAATGATCGCCTTTTAACCACACTTCGGTGAGATCTTGAAATTTTATATCCTCATAAATTTCTCGGGGATTTAAATGACAGTGATAATCAATTATCGGCAAATCCTTGGCGTATTTAAAATAAAGTTCTTGGGCTGTTTTTGTATAAAGTTGAAAATTTTCATCGTTAAACTTCTTCATACTTTTCTCCTCTGTTTTGGAAGAGTCGGATAATCTGATCCTTCCTGCTTAAATATATTTTTTCGGTTTCTTAAAACCTTGTCTTTCCGAAATATAATCTGCGATTTCTAAAAACTCATTAATTTGAATTTGGATTTGTTCTTCATCGAAGCCGTTGATTAGTCCGCAGACACAAATTACTCCCGTCGCTTTATTTTCAAAGTTATATACGGGAGCAGCAAGATAACGGATATATCCTTCAGTTTCGCCGTCATCAAAGACATAGCCCAACTCGCGATAGCGTTCGATATCTGCAAGCAACTTTTTGAATTCTAATGTGTCTAAATTTTTATATTCTTTTTCTTTAATTTCCGAAAGCAAAGAATTTCGTTTTTCTTCATGTAGAAAACTGAGAAAAGCAATGCCGGCAGGATTTTGATGCAAGGGCATTTGGATTCCGACGTCATTTGTAATAATCTTGGTTTTTGGGGATTCATATTTATATATATAAATAACTTTGTCGCCCAATCGTTTGGCAGCAAAGGCAGTCATTTCATATTTGTTGGCGAAATCTTTCAAACCTTGGCTTGCAAAGTTAATAAAGTTAGAGTTTTTTGTATAAGCTTGACCGATGGAAAAGATTTTCGAACCAATTACATAAGTTTTCAAATTCGGATCTTTATAATAAATTGCATCTTCCTTATATAAGGCTTGAAGAATATCAAAAACACTTGCTTTCGGTAATTTTAAAGTTTTGTAAATATCGGCAAGTGTAATTCCTTCAGGGTATTTTGAAATTAATTCTAAAATTTTTAAACTTTTTTCAACAGATTTGTTTGGAGCCATTTCTTACCTCGTTCGAATATGCGTACTTTGTTTGTTTTTCTGAGTTTATTATAACATAGCAGACTAGCCTTGTCTAGTCTTTTTTTTTAAAAAAGTAAAAAGCACACCTGCTCCTAAGTCCCATATTTTATTTATAATTGTGAGTAATTTATATTAAAAACTGTATATTAAAAGCAGCCCTTTGTCGCTCTAAAAAGAACAATAAAGGGCTGCCTACGATACTGTATGAAAATATAGAGGATGGATTGCTAGGAATCTAAAACTTTGTTTAAGAGCATTTCTGCAAGTTCTAAGTAATTTTCTGCAACTTTTGCGAAATCAATTTTCAAACTCTTGCTCATTCCCTTCTTCTCTTTAATCATTGCAACGTTATACCATTGTAAACATTGGAAACAACGCCAAAGATTGAATCTTTTCATTTCATCGTCCGAAGGGTTTTCATAATAGACTTGTAATAACTTTAAGCCTTCTTCATAACGAATGTTAGCAAAGCAAGCTATATCGTAAATCGGATCATTATTTCCGGTAAATTCAAAATCGACAACAATTAAATTTTTGCCGTCATAAACAAAATTTGAAGGTTGGGCATCACCATGCGTAAAAACCTTTTCTTGACCTTCCAAATAAGTTTTAAAATTATTGAAACTGGCTCTCAGTTTTAAATAATGAAAGGAATGAACAAAACCCAGTTCTTTTAAAATCAATTCATAATTCTTAAGCCTTTGGAAAGGTTGATAATCGTTTGCAGCCTTAAGGCCGGAGTTATGGATTATTTTTAAGATTTCTACTACTTTCTCGTAAGGATATTCTGAAAGTGTAGAAAGCGGGTTTCCTTCAACATACTCCGCAAGCTTACATCCGTCTTTTAAATTAAAATAAATGGTTTTATTGGTAATTCCTAAAGTTTCAACTTTACGAATATTTTCTCTTTCTTCAAGCCGATCAACAAAGAAGTCTGAATTTTCACCGGGAATACGGTAAGTATACTTCTTCCCGTTTACGGAAACGGCATAAGTATAATTACTCATACCACCCATCAGTCTTTCAATGACTTTAACATTTTCAGTCTTCATTATTCTGATAAGATCATTTACAACTACCTTTTCCATTCATCCAACTTCTTTCTTTAAATATTTAGCAAATTCTTTTAAAGCCAAATAGCGGTGCGAGAGTTGGTTTTTCTTCAAAACTCCCATTTCCGCAAGCGTACTGTTGTACTCCGGCAGATAAAAGACGGGGTCATAACCAAAACCACCGCTTCCTTTTAATT
Source organism: Acholeplasmataceae bacterium (assembly GCA_012841865.1). Classification (GTDB taxonomy): domain Bacteria; phylum Bacillota_I; class Bacilli_A; order ML615J-28; family CAG-698; genus DTU067. The sequence continues at coordinate 11,483 of DUTX01000134.1, forward strand.
CATAAGCAATTTCGCCATTAAGCCTGCCTTCGAAAAAATGAGCTTGTCCAGTATTATCAAAGAAACAGATTACGGTCAAAAAGTATGCATCGCGTTCTGTGATCCCTTGCATTTTTTCTAAGAGATAAAGATTGTTTTTGTAGTGGTTTCCGTGTTCGCCCGCATAACGTGCAGAATGAACTCCCGGTTCGCCCCCTAAGGCAGTAACGATCAAACCCGAATCATCCGCAAACACTGGTTTTTTGAATTTTTTGTAGAAAAACTCGGCTTTGATTCGAGCGTTTTCACGAAAGGTAGTACCGGTTTCTTCAACCTCAGAATCAGCTCCGATTTCTTTAAGGTCGGTTACTACAACCGGAAGGTCGGAGAGGATTGCTCGAACTTCAGAAAGTTTATGCGGATTATGGGATGCGAAAATGAGTTCCATAAGCTAAAAACCTCTACTAATACATATAATATTACAAGTTGCGTTTTTTTGCAATAATTATTACATTAATTATTATAAACTAATTGGCCATTTTTTACAATCACGATATCTTCATATAAAGAAAGAGTGGTCAAATTATAAGCGAGAGTTTCAATTGTTGCTCTTGTAATTTGATAATAGGGATCACTTAAATAGACAATAAATATTCCGGCTTGGGTTTCGTAAGTAAAAGTTGTTCCCGAAAAGTTTTCGGTGATTTTCTTTATTACAAAATATGTACTATCTTCTTGATGGATGAAAGTAACCGGTAAGATTTCTTCATCTTGGTGAAAATAGATAATTTGTTCGATTGCATTTTCGGGGGTGATAGCCTCAATTTCCGGATTGATGATTTCGTTCTTTTTTAAATGAATGTTTTCCCTTCCGGCTTTGATTGTGACACTTTCGATTCCTAAACTTTGATACGTCCACATAAGCGCAGTTAAAAAGAGTTTAAAGTTTTCTTCAAGATATAAAAATTCTAACTCGATTTCCAATATCGTTCCTTTTTTTTCTAACTTTTTAATTTCAAAATTACCTTTTAAAGGCGTTTGATAAGTATTGGGTAAGCTGTTGCGATAATGGTCGTAGATTTTTAATGCATAAAGATAAATGTTTTCATCACTCTTCTTTTCAAGATCCAAAAGAACTAAATTTCCATCTTTACGAAGAACACAAGCTTTAAACTTTTCCGGTTCTTTAGTTTCTAATTCATTAACAAACTCAATTTCAAGATTACTCGGTCGCGGTTTCGCAACAATATAAATTACCAAAAAGATGAAAAGATAAAGACTGCCGACCAAAAGTATTTTTTTCATATCTCATTTTATGAGTAATTTTTTTAATTTATAACCTTGAAAAAAACCTCAAACTAATGAGGCCTTCTTTTCAACAAGGAGTTCAATGATGTCTTCGCTCGCATATTCCAACGCATAAGAATAAATGGTTCGATGCCTTGAATCGATATAATTTACATCGGCTCCATAATCGATTAAGAGTTTTGCTAAGTCATAATTATTTCTTAAAATTGCTCGGAATAAATAACTCCTACCATAGTAGATTTCATCAACATTTACGTTCTTTTTCAAAAAATACTCAATCATTTTTAAATCTTCTGTATAAACGGCAATGAGCAATGCCGATTGACCGAATTCATCGACGACATTAATTCTGGCGCCTCTTTTCCAAAGATAATCAACCATTTTTAAAGAACCGATATTGACTGCATAATACATTAAGGATTTTCCAAAATAATCAAATTCATTGATTTGAGATGAATCAAGCATCTGGACAAGAACTTCATATTGATCATTGCAGGCAGCGCGATGCAAAGGATATTTCGCAAACTTTTCTTTGTAATCTTCACTGCGCAGATATTCAGCTAAATATTCTGCAATTTCCGGTCGCCTTTTCGCTTCCGCAACCTCCGCTGGTGTTTGTTTATTGAGATTGACAGCTAAAGGATTGTAGCCATTATTTAAAAGCAATTTCACGGTTTCAAGGGAGCATCTTTCGGCAGCTAAATGTAAAGGGGTTTCTTGGTAAAGGTTTCGAGAATCATTGACCGTCAGATGTCTTAAGATAAAAGCAACAAGTTCATTATCGCCTTTATCACAGGCATAATGAAGCACCGTATTTTTCCGGTCATCGCAATCATTGAGACTGCTACCATTGTTTAAAAGGTGGCGAATAATCGGAGCTTTCCCGGATTTTACGGCATAATGAATCGGTTTGGCTCCGTTCTCATCAGAAAGATTTAACTTTGCCTTGTTATCAAGCAAGATATTTAATATTTCTTGATCACCTCTCGCCGCAGCAAGATGTAAGGGGGTTACATGTTTCTTATTTTTCGCATTAACATCGGCGCCTTCAAACACCAATTTGTCAGCAACATAAGCGTTTCGAAATTGAACTGCAAGATGCAAAGGCGTATCTCCATATCTGTTTTTCGCATTTATATCCAAACCAAATTTAATTAAAATATCAACGACTTCAAAGTGGTTGTTCCGGGAAGCCTTATGTAACAAAGTTTCCTTTTTTTCATCGATAATATTTAAATCGCCATCGGACTCCAGAAAATTAATAATGTATTTACAGTCATTTTTCATAACCGCTTCTAAGATGTTTCCGGAATCATTATTGCCGGTTTCTGAGTAAAGTCTTCTAATTGTTTCCATAGTCCGCCCCCGTTAACATATTCAATAGATCTTTGCTGGAAGAAAAATATACTTTAGTTATGCCTTTTGTTTTAATTGTTTTGCCGTCTACGGGACTAAAAAAAGAATGAGGTTTGGTTTTTTTGGCTGTAAAAGTACCGAATTTATGTAAGTTAACTTTGCCTTTGGCTTGAAGTTCGCTTTTAAGAATCTTAAAAAACTCTTCAAGCACCTTTTCACTTACAATTTTCGAAATCCCGGTTCTTGCTTTGATTTCTTCAAGATAGAATTTTTTTTTCATACTTTCGCCCCGTTGTTAGTATAACATTTAAGAGCGCTTTTCTCAAGACAGAATCAAAAAAATGTAAAAAAAGTATCTTCATGAAGAAAATACTTTTTGTTTTTAAAGTATAAACGCGATGATTCCGCCGCGGCCTTTATTAACGACTTTTTCCAAACTTTCTCGGAATTTATATTGAATATTTTCCGGAAGCAGGTATAGTTTAGCTCGGATTCCGTCATTAACCACTTCGCTCAGTTTTCTTCCGAAAATTTCCGAATTCCAGATTTCAGTCGGATTCGTATCATAATCGGTCATGATTTTATCAAGTAATTGTTTTGATTGTTCTTCAGAGCCGATAATCGGTTCAAAGCTTGATTCAACCTCGACTTTAATCATGTGAATTGACGGTGCGATCGCTCTCATTTTAATGCCGTAACGGCTTCCCTGACGGATGATTTGTGGGGTATCTAAGACCATTTCTTCGATTGTCGGGCAAGCGATTCCGTAACCCGTGGTTTTAACTTGATCAAGCGCGGCTTTATATTGATCGAATGCTCTTTTCGCAACCTTTGAAGACTGCAAGAGTTCAATAAATTTACCGCGATCATTAATGGCATCGCCGATAATCTCTTCTACAACCCCATTATATAAATCATCGCTGCAATTAATCTCCATCACAACTTCGCCGGTACCGCTATCTAAGGTCGTAATATTGACGGAGTCAAATAAAGGACATTCAGCAAGTTTCGCTCTGATTGTTTCCGCATGCTTAAACTTCCGAAATTCGCCGGTTACATTTCCGATTACATCGTTAAATTCTTTCTTCACATAATGTTCGTCGTCAAGCACGGAAAGCCAATTGGGGATGCGAATATCGAGTTTCGAAATGTCGAATTCGTTCAGCGCTTCTTTTAAAATCCGGTCGATATCGGAATCAGTCATATTCATTACATCGACGGGAATTACGCCGACTTCGTATTTTGCGGAAAGTTCATCAACCATTCTTTTCGTCCGATTGCTGCCCGCCTCGGTTGTATTAAGTAGCACAACAAAAGGCTTATCATAATTTTTCAGTTCTGAAACAAGCCGCTCTTCAACATTTTCATAATCAGCCCGATTAAATTCGCCGAAACTACCGTCGCTTGTAACCAAGATGCCGATATTTGTATGATTCTCAATAACCTTTTTTGTGCCGATGCTGGCAGCTTCCTCAAAGGGGATGTTTTCGCTGAACCAGGGCGTGCGGACAAGTCGGGGACTTTGATCTTCGTTCATATATCCTTTTGCACTGGGAATAATGTATCCGACGCAATCGACCAAACGGATACTTAAGTTGAGGTCTTTATCGACGGTGATATTAGCGGGATTTGCGGGAACAAATTTCGGTTCCACCGTCATAATCGTTCTTCCTTCGGCACTTTGAGGCATATCATCGATAATTTCGTTTTTAAACTCCGCTGAAACATATGGTAAGACTTTTTTCTCAATAAACCTCCGGATGAAAAGCGATTTTCCGCTTCTGACGGAACCAACAACTCCGATAAACATTTCCCCATTAGTTCTATAAACAACATTACGGATAATACTATCGCTCATATTTTCCTCACCTTCTCTAATTTCTAATAAATAATATTCGGAAACAGGCCAAAATATAACCTTATTTACAGCATTTCAAACAAGTCTTCGGCGACACCTTCGTTCATAATTTTTTTAACAAGCTGTTCTTCCTTCTGTTTATCGAGTTTTTTTCCAGCAATTTTGCTGACTTCATGGATAATTTCTCTAATATTTGTTTCATCTTTTAGGTCAGAATTTTTAATTCTTTCGACCAAAGCGAAAATTTGTTCTGGATTAATATTGTTTTGAGCAAGTAGATTAAAAATTTTTCCAAAATTCATCATTTCACCCCTCATAAAAGTATATGACAAAAACTAATTTTATTTCCTAAAAAAGAAAAATGCGGTTATCCGCATTAATACTTTCGTGCTTTAGCTTCCAAAACATATTTTCCGAGCGCTTTAATCATAGAGCCAGTTTCACGATTCGGTTTTATTTTAATTCGACCGCGACTCGGCGACTGAAAATGATCACTGGTAAGCGACACAAAATTCGATTGTGAAGTATTAGTAAAGACTTCTAAGGAAAACATCTTTCTTTTTGAAGTCACAACAACAATTAAACCAGCGAGGAAAAAGACTCCGCCAGCAATTAAAGCCTCTAATCCATACGGGACTTTTTTTATTACAAAATTAGAAATCCCATATAAGACGAGAGCTAAACCAAGCAGGAAAATGATAAAACCAATAGTTTTTTGAAGTTTGTTGGTTCTTTTCCCGTATTCGCTTGAGATAACGCCGACATCTTCTAAGGAACATTCTCGGACTGCTATCGAATTCGATAATTTATCGCGAAAAGTCGCATAGTAAATCAACCGCCGATTGGTGATTGTAAAATAGCCTTTTCCAATCGGTTCAACAATTTCAAAACCGGTAAAAGTTTCTAACACCGATTCATTATTGGCAAGGACAACAACATCATTGATTTCAATGTTTAAGTCGTTTTTACTCATACTTTCCTCCGTATATAGAAAATTATAACATATTTGAACTTAAATGCAAATAAAAAGCAAGCCGAAGATAGTGTCAACTTGTTGTGGGTAAATCAAAAAAATAAAAAATATGGTGAAAATCACCATAACTGTATTAGTTAATAATATTCATCTTTACAATGAGGTGAGTCTTCGCTATAATTTAAGTGACA